>CAXABH010000203.1:0-4310 GCA_963966925.1 uncultured Rhodobacterales bacterium | reverse complement strand
CTGCAGATGTGTTGCCAAATCATGTTGCACGATATTGGGACATGGTCGCCTATGCCGACCGGTCGCCAGTAACAGTTATCGGCGAAACGGGATTATTGCGTGATAAACCGGGGTTTGAAGTTCAATTCATGACCCGCACCTCTTGTTTGAACGATGCGGTATCACACGACCTTCCATCTGTTTTGATGCCCGTACGCGGCCATTGGAAAGTCAGCTGGGACAGTGGGGATACGACCCTAGCACCCGGTGATACCATGTCAATTCCCGAAGATGTGGAACATACAGTTACACCCTCCATGACGGGCGAAGCCGCACTATACCGCGTTCTTGCCACCAAAGACCCCGCCGGTTTAACATGGATCCCAAAGTCATAAACGCAGGAGAGAGTGAATGAGCAAGATCCTAACAACCCACGTAGGCAGCCTACCGCGCACGCAAGAGGTGGTTGATTTCATATTCGCCCGCGAAAATGAACACCCCTATGATCAGGCGGCATTTGATGCCTGCATGACATCTGCGGTTTCTGAAACCGTCCGCCGTCAGGTCGAAGCAGGTGTGGATATCGTCAGCGACGGGGAAACGTCAAAAATCAGCTATGCAACCTACGTCAAAGATCGCTACACGGGATTTGGTGGGGACAGCCCGCGCAATGCGCCGGCAGATTTGAAACAATTCCCAACCTTTCTGCAACGTTTGGCCGATGATGGGGGCACCCCGACATACGCCCGCCCCATGTGTGTGGGTGAGGTGAAATCCAAGGGCCACGGCGAATTGGAAAAGGACATCGCAAATCTAAAATCAGCAATGGCGGAACATGGCGTGGAACGTGGCTTTATGAATGCGGCCTCACCCGGTGTGATTTCTCTGTTTTTGCAAAACGATTTTTATTCGACGCGCGAAGCCTATCTTGAGGCTTTGGCCAATGCGATGAAGGCCGAATACGAAACAATCGTGGCATCGGGTTTGGATTTGCAATTGGACTGCCCTGATCTGGCCCTATCACGGCATATGCTGTTTAATGATTTGTCAGATGAAGAGTTTATCAAAGTTGCCAATTCGCATGTCGAGGCATTGAACTATGCGCTGTCTGACGTGCCTGCGGAAAAGGTCCGGGTTCATATCTGCTGGGGCAATTACGAAGGTCCCCACATCTGTGATATTCCAATGTCTAAAATGTTTGATACATTAATGTCGACCAAGGCACGCTATGTTTTGTTTGAAACCTCAAACCCACGTCATGGACATGAATGGAGCGTTTTTAAAGACCGCAAAAACGATATTCCCGAAAACAAAGTGTTGGTGCCAGGGGTTGTGGATACGACGACGAACTTTGTCGAACACCCCGATTTGGTCACCCAACGCATTGATCGCTTTGTCGATATTGTCGGCGCAGATCGCGTGATTGCTGGGTCCGATTGCGGATTTGGCACATTTGCAGGCTACGGCGCTGTTGACCCTGAAATCGCCTATGCGAAGCTTAGCAGTCTTGCACAAGGTGCAGCGCAAAGTCGTGCATAACTAAATATCGGTGCGGTGGGTCACCACCGCACATCTGATGTCTGTGACTTTGGACCATATTCGTTGCATGCGACGCTACGGGTTGCGGACCCGATATAAGCGTCCTTGAACGAAAATGACTTCGCATCCTTTGACAGCAAAAATGCGGATTAAAACGTCAACAGGGTAGGCCAACTTAACAAATTCACGGAACAGAACACATCGGTGACACCCCCAGTTCATATGCCAGATCGTTCACATTCAAGAGTACCGAATAGACGCAGTTTAGTTACGCAGAGGGTGACTAAACGGGATCGAACGCGCATGTCTAGGGAATGTAAGTAATTAAAAACCGCATCCTGTGTGATCTTGCCATTTATCAAACTTTTAAGTTAATGGGTACGCATGTTTACAGTAGCCGCACTCTATCACTTTACCCGTTTTGAGGATCCAGCAGAAATGCAGGCACCTCTTCAACAAAAATGTCATGAGTTGGGAATTACCGGCTCACTCCTTTTGGCAAAAGAAGGCATAAACGGCACCATTGCGGGGTCAAAATCTGGTATAGACGCCATTCTTGCGCATCTAAGAGGCCTGCCTGGGTGTAGTGATCTGGAACACAAAGAAAGCAGCGCAAGCCTACCTCCCTTTCCAAGGATGAAGGTGAAACTGAAAAAAGAAATTGTGACGATGGGCCAGCCCGATGTTGACCCCGTTGCGCGTGTTGGTCATTACGTTGATGCACAAGACTGGAACGCATTAATATCGGCCCCAGATGTCGTTGTGATCGACACCCGCAATGATTACGAAGTGGGCATTGGCACATTCGAAGGTGCTGTTGATCCAAACACCAAATCATTCCGCGAATTCCCAAAATGGTGGGAAGACAACAAAGATCGTTTCCACAACAAACGCGTTGCAATGTTTTGCACGGGCGGTATTCGCTGCGAAAAATCTACAAACTACCTGTTGGGTCAAGGGGTCGAAGATGTCTATCACCTAAAGGGTGGCATTTTGAAATACCTAAAGGACGTTCCAGCCGCCGAAAGCAAATGGCAGGGTGATTGTTTCGTCTTTGACGCGCGCGTTTCTGTGGGACACGAACTTAAGGAAGGCCCGCATCAGCTCTGCTATGCTTGCCGTCGTCCGATCCTGCCCCAAGACAAAGAGCATCCGGACTACGAACATGGCGTTTCGTGTCATCAATGTGCCCATGACACCACGGAAGCAGACAAAGAGCGTTTTCGCGAACGTCAAAAACAAATTCGTCTTGCGCGCGAACGCGGCGAACAACACATGGTTGGCTACGACGGCAACTAGTTCGCTCCCAAACCGGCGAAAGTTTTCTGAATGAAGACGACAATACAGCCCTGCGTCAAATGCGCCTGAGGCTCTCATTTACGCCAATAAGCGATCAATTCAGTTGCGGCCTCAACGTAAATTTGATAGCCGCTTTGCTGTTAATAAGGGTCGCGACAATTTAATATCAAAGGCAGTGAAGCAGTGATGGAAGACAAAAAAGCCCGGGATTGGGCGCGCATATTGACCGAGTATCGTCGTCCATGCACGTACCGCAGCAGTTTAGAAATTGCAGCAACTGTTGCGCCTTTCGTGGGTTTGTGGGCAGCTGCATGGTGGATGTTGTCCTATTCAACCATATTGGCCGTTTTGATTGCCTGCATGAATGCGTTCTTTTTGGTGCGATTGTTTTGCATCCAACACGATTGTGGACACGGAACACTGTTTAAGAACAAAGCAATCAATGATTGGATCGGTCGCATTCTGGGTATGTTCACGCTGACACCCTACGAAGTTTGGCGGCGTGCACACTCTATTCATCACGGTGCATCAGGAAATTTGACCAAACGTGGGATCGGCGACATTGATACATTGACGGTCACAGAATATCAGGAACTCGCGCCGATTGGTAAGTTGAAATATCGCCTATATCGCCACCCAATCACACTATTCATCATCGGCCCCGCATATCTATTTTTCCTACAAAACCGTCTTCCAATTGGTTTTATGAAAAATAAACGGTTTTGGATCAGTGCGATGACAACAAATATCGCGATCATAGCCAGCATTGCGATTATCTATTATTTCGGTGGGCTGACACCAGTTTTGTTCATATTTTTGCCAACAACATTCCTTGCCGCAATGATTGGGGTTTGGTTATTTTATGTTCAGCACCAATTCGAATATACCTATTGGGAGGAAAGTGCAGACTGGGATTTGCATGATGCCGCCCTTCATGGAAGTTCGCATTACGTGCTACCTGGGTTTTTCCAATGGATCACGGCCAATATCGGCATTCACCATATCCATCACCTTTCCAGCCGTATCCCCTTCTATCGCCTATCAAAAGCGCTAAAGGATCACCCTAGCCTGGCTGAGATGAATATTTTGACATTCAAAGAAAGCATACTGCAAGCGAACTTACATTTATGGGATGAACAAAATAAGTGTTTGGTTCCCTTTTCAAAAGTGCCCAAAGCAGCCTGAGTCTCCTTCTGACTCACAAAACAACGCTGTTATAAATGGATAATGGCGTTGTTTACACCCCCCCAATCAAAACAAGACGGCGCCTTCTACGCGCTTCACAGATGAAGCTTGCCCTGAACTTATCAGGACTTTTTTCAGTTTCCTTAACTTGGTATTTTACCGAAAAGGAGAACGGAAGTGGCGAAGGGACATTGTGGACTTATCACGGATTAGCTCAGTTCTCTTTCGAGCAATGTTTGCATTAAATCGCACATCGTCCCTAGGCGGCAAAAGCCCCTTGGCATTTGAACGAAAGGCTGCATAAATGA
>CAXABH010000202.1:0-4319 GCA_963966925.1 uncultured Rhodobacterales bacterium | reverse complement strand
CAGGGCGCGATTAGTTTAACCTCACTTCTTATGAAATTTGTTGCTAGCGGATCGTCGAATTGATGCGTGGACTTTTGGCGTGTGCTCTGATGTGTTTCGCCCAAATGGCCTGCGCACAAGAGGAAACCGCACTTGCCGACGGCGCATTATTGCGCGGTTTGGATAAGGTCAACGGTGCTGTTCACGATGTTGCACTGCGTGCGGGAAAGTCGATTGAAATCGGTAATCTGCGCGTCGCACTGGGCGAATGCCGCTATCCGGTTGCGAACCCTGTTGGGGATGCATTTGCGCACCTGACTATCCAGAATGTAGATACCAATGACACAGTATTCAACGGATGGATGATTGCATCCTCCCCTGCGCTAAATCCATTGGAACACGCGCGTTATGATGTTTGGGTATTGCGTTGCGCGATGGCTGAAACATCAGGCGAATAGTCAGGATTGCGAAAATCTGCATCATTCCCGATGACCGCATATAAACGCTTCATATACGTTTTTTGCGGGATTTCTTCTGCGCCAAGGGTTTTTAAATGGGGTGTAATAAATTGGGTATCAAACAACCCAAATCCTGTGTGTTGCAGCCTATGGACAAGATAAGCCAGCGCAATTTTTGATCCGTTTTTTTGATGGGAAAACATGCTTTCCCCGAAAAACGCACCGCCCAGCGTTACACCGTAAACACCACCAATCAGGTTTCCGTCGCGCCATACTTCCAGGCTTTGGACATCACCCGATGCAAATAGCGTGCGATACATGTCAAAGATGGTTTCATTTATCCATGTTTCAGAACGATCTGCGCAGGCAATGATCACCTCTTCGAATGCAGTGTTGATGCGGATGTCATAATCGCATTTTAACAGTGTGCGCGAAAGCGAGCGAGAGACATGGAACCCTGCTATGGGAATAACACCCCGCATGCGCGGTTCAATCCAATCAATATCGGCAGAGTGGCGCGAACGGGCCATTGGAAATACGCCCAATGAATAGGCCCGCAAAATCGTATCACGGGACCATTCATTCAACATTGCACAACCTTGGCATTACACCCCGTAGGTTTTTTCCAACCACTGTTCTAGCCAATGGATGTTATATTCGCCAGAGTGGATGTCGGCCTCGGCCAGCAGTTGGTTGAACAGTGGAACTGTTGTTTCAACACCGTCGACGATCAATTCACTTAATGCACGCTCTAGGCGGGCCAGTGCCTCGGTACGATCGCGTCCATGCACAATCAACTTACCAATCAGACTGTCATAGTAGGGGGGAATGGAATAGCCATTATAAAGGGCACTGTCCATGCGAACCCCCAAACCACCAGGCGCGTGATAGGCTGTCACCTTGCCGGGGCAGGGTGCGAAGTTTGGCAAACGTTCGGCGTTTATGCGCACCTCGATTGCGTGCCCATTTATTTTTAGGTCATCCTGTTCAAACGCGAGCGGCAGTCCACTGGCAACCCGAATTTGTTCGCGCACCAAATCCACGCCAAAAATACCCTCTGTCACAGGGTGTTCCACCTGCAGGCGTGTATTCATTTCAATGAAATAAAATTCGCCGTTTTCATACAGGAATTCGATCGTGCCTGCGCCGATGTAATTGATTTTTGCAACTGCGTCGGAACAGATTTTACCAATCCGCGCGCGTTCCTCTTCGGTAATGCAGGGGCCTGGGGCCTCTTCGAATACTTTTTGGTGACGGCGTTGCAGCGAACAATCACGTTCACCTAAATGTACAGCCTTGCCTTTGCCATCGCCGAAAACTTGGATTTCGATATGGCGCGGTGTGGTTAGGTATTTTTCGATATAGACTTCATCATTGCCAAAGGCCGCTTTACCCTCGGCGCGGGCAGTCATGAACGCCTGTTCCATATCCGCCGCAGTTTTGGCGACCTTCATGCCGCGTCCACCGCCGCCAGCGGTTGCCTTGATAATAACGGGATAGCCGATTTCCGCGCCAATCCGCTTTGCATCCTCAAGTGTAGGCACACCGCCATCTGAACCCGGGACGCATGGAACACCAAGGTCCTTCATCGTGTCCTTTGCAGTGATCTTATCGCCCATAACGCGAATGTGTTCAGCAGTTGGACCAATGAATGTTAAATCGTGATCTTCGACAATCTGCACAAATCGCGCATTTTCAGAGAGGAATCCATAGCCTGGGTGTATGGCCTGGGCGCCCGTAATTTCGCATGCGGAAATGATTGCTGGCATGCTAAGATAACTATCGGTCCCTGCAGCAGGGCCAATGCATACAGACTCATCCGCCATGCGCACATGCATTGCATCTGCATCCGCAGTCGAATGCACGGCAACAGATTTGATGCCCATTTCACGACAGGCTCGAATAACGCGCAGTGCGATTTCACCCCGGTTGGCAATCAGAATTTTATCAAACATTTCTGCGCCTTATTCGATAATGACCAGAGGGGTGCCAAATTCAACGGCTGCGCCATCTTCGACCAAGATACGCTTAATTGTTCCTGATTTTGGCGCTGGAATGTGGTTCATTGTTTTCATCGCTTCCACGATTAGCAGGGTGTCACCCTCTGAAATATTTGCACCAACTGAAATAAATGCAGGGGCGCCTGGCTCGGCCTGCATATAGACGGTACCAACCATCGGCGAAGGAACAGCGCCTGGATGTGATGCGGGATCGTCACTGGTCTCTGCTGGGGCTGCTGCAGCGGCAGTTGCTGCAACGGGGGCAGCGACGGGTGCTGCTGGGGCTGCTGCCATCACTGGGGCGGCAACGACGCCTCCGCGGGCAACACGTACATTCAGACTATCGTCTTCACCGTATTCACGGCTAACTTCCAGCTCGTTTAGGTCGTTTTCGTGCAAAAGCTCTGCCAATGCTTTGATAAATTCTACGTCCTGATCGCGATTGTTTTTTGTCATTTTATCCCTCAAGCGCCTGTTGGGGTGCATAATGCATACCCATATCTGTTCGAATTGCCCCTCTATACGCCAGAAAAACCGCCCTGAAAAGAGAGTTCGCTCACCTGTTACAAAGTGACGAATTTTGTGAATTCAACCAGCTGGATCGTAAAAAGTGCAGAATGGCACTTTGCAGTGATTGCATATTCTAATCTCAGATATAGTGTTTTGTTCATAGACCTGAGGAGAATACGAATGAATTTGGCCAACTGGCTTTTGCGTACGGCGCAGGTATCGGGGGAGCAACCCGCGCTGTTTCATGGAACGGATCAGGTTGCGCGCTATTGTGAATTGGCAGCTATGGTGCAAAGTTGCGCGGCTTGGCTACGTGATCTTGGGGTATCTCGTGGGGATCACATTGGCATATTCATGAAAAATACGCCTGAATATTTGGTGGTATTTTATGGGATATGGGCCGTGGGTGCGGTTGCCGTTCCGATTAATGGCAAATTGCACCCCAAAGAGGCGGATTGGATATTAGAAAATGCAGAGGCCAAGTGTGTTTTGTGTTGTGATGGCTTAGGCGCTTTGCTGACTGAAATTGAATGCTCTGTCCCTGTTTTTGTGCCTGCCTTAGGTGATTTTACAGACGGGCGATCCTGTGAGATTGTTGATCGGCACAGTCATGATCTTGCTTGGTTGTTCTACACATCTGGCACAACAGGACGCCCCAAGGGGGTGATGATTACCCATGGTATGATCCGTCAAATGGCATTGGGTTATTTTGCCGACGTCGATCATGTAAGCGCGCAGGACACGGCATTATACGCAGCGCCAATGTCCCATGGTGCTGGGCTGTATAACATCATGCATATGCTAGTCGGGGCGCGACATGTTATTCCAAAATCAGGTGGCTTTGATGAAAGTGAAATTTTTGATCTGTCCCGACACTTTGGCAATGTGCATATGTTTGCAGCCCCCACAATGGTCAAACGCATGACGCAAATTGCCAAGGACCACGGGGAGACGGGTCAGGGTATCCGAACCATCGTTTATGCAGGTGGTCCTATGTATTTGGCCGATATTATCGATGCAGTTGATCATTTCGGCCCCATTTTTGTTCAGGTCTATGGTCAGGGTGAATGCCCCATGGGGATAACGGCACTGTCGCGCGACGAAGTGTGTGATCGCACCCATCCAAATTGGAAAGAGCGGCTGAAATCCGTAGGTCGGGCCCAATCCACGGTTGAGGTTCAGATTGGAGATGAAAACGGAAACATTCTGCCTCATGGTGAAATTGTTAAAATTATGGTGCGCGGTGATTTGGTCATGCCGGGGTATTGGAAGAACCCCGAGGCCAGCGAAAAAACACTGCGCAATGGTTGGCTGCAAGCGGGGGATATGGGGGCGATGGATCATGATGGATATGTCACCATGCATGATCGAT
>CAXABH010000201.1:0-4325 GCA_963966925.1 uncultured Rhodobacterales bacterium | reverse complement strand
GCCGCCGAGCTAACCGGCCGCTGAGGCTTCCGAGCTAACCGGCAGGCGAGCTGACCAGCCGCCGAGCTAACCGGCCGCCGAGCTAACCGGCCCTCAGACGATCGCAATAACGCCTTTGTCGGTATGCAGCCCCAATTAAGGCAAATGCCGCCCATATGTTCACGTTCGATAATTGCGGTTTTCAAACCCAATTGTGCAGCACGAATAGCAGCCACATAACCCCCAGGACCAGCACCAATAACAACAACATCAAAGGAATGAGACGACATGTTTAACTCCGGAATTTTAAATTCCGTTTAACGTTAAACTATTTTAAATCTCACATCAACAGATGAGCTATGCTTAGGACGCCTTATCTAATTGACGTAATGTCATACCATAGCCGCCATTGTCCAAATATTCCCGTTCCAACGTAGTATAGGCCCGTCCAAGTGCATCGTTGCGATAAGGAAAGCGGCCGAATTGGCGAATAACTTCGCGGTGGACACGCGCGTGCAGCAGGTTATTTTCGCCTGTCTGCGGCATCCGATCTTTCATTAAACGAATGCATCTGTCCTGATCATACAGATTTTCTGAATGCATCAGCGGTAAGTAAAAGAATTGTCGCGCAGGCGCATCAATGCGCAGATCCCATTTCTGTGTCACGCATTGCTTTGCAACCGTTAACGCCAATCGATCCGATGCAAAGGCCTGCGCCGATCCGCGAAACATATTGCGCGTAAATTGATCCGTGACCAAGATATAAGCCAATGCACCAGAGGGATAGGTTAACCACATACTGTGCCCCCCCTGCATAATCTGTTGCCAGGTTTCTAAAAACCGATCTCTGATTTCCTGATCTAATGCGTCTGAACTGTTATACCAACTGGATTGACCCACCTCATCCAGCCAAAATTTTAAAACCGCATCGACATTCATTGTCTCATGCTCCTAATGCCCTGTCCTAGGGTAAAGAGTGACACAAAAATTTTATAAATCAAAGTCACGTTTTACAACAAATCGACAAACCGCGTGATTAATTTTCCTCTTGGGCGGTTTCTTCTTCGATTGCGACTTCGATGTCATATTCCTGAGCAATTTCAACCAACACTGGCGATGCAGTTGGGGCAACGGGTGTATAGCTGGCCGTATCGTCGGTTGCGATAGCAGGGCGTTGTGTCATACGGTATGCCCCGTACAACCCGATCATGCTTAGCAATACGATGATGAACATGAAAAATCCCATGGGGCCAATCGTTTCCATCAGAAAACCAATGATCAAAGGACCCGCAATCGCCCCAATGCCATTCAGAAACAACAATCCAGCCGACGCAGCGGCCATATCCTCGTAATCCAAAAAGTCATTGGTATGCGCAATCAGCAAGGAATACAGCGGATTTGACAGGCCACCGACAATAAAGGCTGCAGCCAGTAGGAAATAAAAATTCCCAGCAGACAAGATCGCCAATAGCGCCGCGCCCGCGCCAACGAATGCGCAAATCACAATCAAAAACCGCCGATCCATACGATCAGAAATCCAACCAATGGGGTATTGCAACAACATCGCCCCCACGTAAAACGATGAGACGAATATGGAAATCTCGCTCAGGCTAAGCCCGATTTGTGACCCATAGATCGCAGCCATCCCAAATTGTGCGGCAAAAATCCCTCCCAAAAGGAACATACCAACCGCCCCCAGTGGTGACACACGGATCAATTCTATTAGTCGCATCGGTTTGGTTGCTTCGAATGCGGGTGTTGGTGAAATCGACAACAAAATGGGGGCAAATGATATCGAGACCAAAACAGATATAACCACAAACAAGATATAGCCAGACGGATCTGCCAACAGCAACATGCCCTGCGCTGCCACGATGCCAACCATTTGAACAACCATGTACAACGACAACGCCTGACCACGGTTTTCGTTATTTGCGCCGTTGTTCAGCCAGCTTTCTGCAGTGACGTAAACACCACAAAATGAAAACCCAATAATCGCGCGCCCAATCGCCCATGCCGCAGGATGAGGGATAGCAGGATATAAAATTAACACGGCTGAAACGATGGATCCAAGCGCGGCAAACACACGAACATGCCCAACACGACGGATCATTTCCGGAACCATACGGCTAGCGCCCAGAAATCCGACAAAATACGCAGACATCACAATCGACATTTCCAAATTGGAAAATCCTTCGATTTCGCCACGTACCCCCAACAATGTTCCCTGCAGACCGTTTCCGATCATCAATAGGAACATGCCCAACAATAACGCCCATGTATTTGAGAGAACCTGTAACATCGCAACATCCTTATCTTTGTCACGGCATAATCAAAATAATATCAGATTACGGGATCAAAAACGACGCATCACCATATGAAAAGAACCTATACCGCTGACAAACCGCATGTGTATAAAGTTTTTTTGCGCGTTCAGCCCCAATAAAGGCGGATACCAGCATGATCAATGTGGATTTAGGCAAATGGAAATTTGTCATTAATGCATCTGCGACATGAAATTCAAATCCAGGGTAGATAAAGATATCGGTTGCCCCGCTCCACGGTGCGATCTGGCCTGTTTCGCGTGCTGCTGTTTCCACCAATCGCAAGGCCGTGGTCCCAACGGGGATCACACGACCCCCTGCGGATTTTGTGGCCAGTATTTCTGCGGCAGCTTCTTGCGTAACCTCACCCCGTTCCTTGTGCATTTTGTGCGTTGTGACATCATCCACTTTGACAGGCAAAAATGTACCCGCCCCCACATGCAGCGTGACATAGGTTATATTTACACCTTTTGCGATCAGCGCCTCTAACAGTCCTTCGTCAAAATGTAATGACGCGGTCGGTGCGGCAACTGAACCGCGATGTTTTGCAAAAACAGTTTGATAATCATCTTTATCCTGATCATCTGCTGCGCGCTTTGACGCGATGTAGGGGGGCAATGGCATTGCACCTGCCTGTTCCAACGCCGCATCAAATTCGTCACCATTTAAGTTAAAGCGCAAAATCGCCTGACCATCGCGTTTGTCGCAAAGTGTTGCGTGAAAATGATCATTGAATGTAATGACCTCGTCCACCTCCACTTTTCGAAGTGGTTTGATCAAGGCGCTCCAACATCCGTCTGTATCAGGGTCCAGCAGCGTGACTTCAATCTTGGCTTCACCGCTGCCGCCCTGAATACCGTGGCGTTTGCGCAGCCCTGTCAGACGCGCGGGGATGACGCGCGTGTTGTTCAAAACCAACCGATCCCCTGCCTGAAACAAATCAATCAAATCCCCAACAGTTTTGTCGTGAAAATTATCCCCATCCGCAAACAGCAATTTGGCTGCACTGCGCGGAACCATTGGCCGCGTGGCGATCAAATCATCGGGCAAATCAAAATCGAAATCAGAAAGCTGCATTACTTTTCCAAATTAGGGGCCGGACGGCGAAATATTTCACGAAAGAGCGAGGGCGTAAACGCAGAGAGCGGGTTAACACCGACGCGCGGTTTATCGGTTTCCCCCCGAATGGTAAAGTTAAAACCAATCAATCCCTGCCCCTTGCCCGAAAACAATGATCCAACTGCATTGAACGCATAAATAGGTGAAAATACGCCTTGTAAATCCAGTTGCCCCAGCTGTTTGAAAAAATACCCATCCACTGAAATACCAACCGAGGGACCAAAGGCGGTGGCCGATTCAATGACAATTTGTTCCGGAGTATTTCGGAACGCTACATCAACCTCATCCAATGACATTCCAGGGCCGCCTAATTGGTCAAGCAGCCCAACAATGCTGATCGCGTTCAAAATCTCTAGCAAAACAGACGAATTTTGAACACGTATATCGCGGATCGCGACGGTTCCATCCAGTTCGCCTTCGCGTGACGTGGGCGTCAATTTCATTTTTAATGATCCCCCCGTGGCCCGCTTTACGATCCCCGTTCCCATCAAAATACCTGCGGCATCTGTGCTAACCAATTCGACCCCCGGACCAAGGGGCGTTTCATACAAACGTCCCGCAATTGGCACACTCTTTAAGTCCCCAGAAAACGGACCCAATGCTTGCTTGTTTAGGGTTGCCCTAAAATTTGTAACGACGTTTTGATCATCAAGGATAAGGCGATCTAATGCGATTTCGACACCCGCACCCGCTCCCGATCCACTTTGACGGCGCTTCAGAAATTCAGATAATTTGACCGTCCCAGAGGTAATGTTGAGCGCGCCATTTTTCGCAATCCGAATACCCGCATTAAACCAATCCCCAACACGCAAATTTGTCAGGCTTACACCCCGAAACGATCCATTCGACACGATGATATCCGCCTCGGCGTTTAACCCCTGACCAGAATAGGAAATGCCTTGG
>CAXABH010000200.1:0-4339 GCA_963966925.1 uncultured Rhodobacterales bacterium | reverse complement strand
GATCATTTCGATTACATCACCGCGAATATCGCCTAGCTCTTTAACGCTTATTTCATTCAGTTTACGACCTTTTAATTTCATCCAACCACCCACAATGCGGCCGTTCACACCCAAATCCTGCATCACGCCCAAGGCCACTGTTGATTTACCACAACCTGACTCACCAACCAGACCAACTGCTTCACCGGGTTGCACAGTGACGCTGAAATCCATCACAGCTGGAATTTCACGTAAACGCGTGAAAAATGAAATTGATAGGTTCTCGATCTCTAGGATTGGCCCATCGAATTTTTCTTTTGACATATTCTCCTCCCAATCGGAGCATGCGGCCGGGATGACATGCATCCCGGACTTAATTAATCTTTTAGACTTTCTTCACGCAGACCATCGGCCAGCAAGTTTAATCCAAGCACCAGGCTAAGAAGTGCAATCGCCGGTGGTAGGGCAGGGTGTGGATAAATCGACAGCAATTTACGCCCTTCGTTGATTGTTGCACCCCAGTTCGGGCTTTCTGATTCCAGTCCCAAACCAAAGAAACCCAAGGTTCCAAGCAAGATGGTCGTGTAACCAATCCGCAAACAGAAATCGACAATCAGCGGGCCACGTGCGTTCGGTAAAATTTCCCACAACATGATGTACCATGTGCCTTCGCCCCGCGTTTGTGCCGCAGCAACATAGTCGCGTGTTTTGATGTCCATCGTTAATCCACGCACAATACGGAACACAGTGGGTGAATTTACGAAAACAACTGATACGAAAACGGTCAGCAGACCTGCGTCTACATCAAATCCATCGATTGCGTTGAACAACGTAACCTTGGAATTGGCTTCGTTGATAAGTGAGAGATAAAGCCAGCCAAGTGTGCCCAAAACGATCACCAACAATATGTTACGCTTCATCGGATCGATATAATAGCGAGAGTTGATCAAAACCCCAAAGAAGATCAATGGGAAGCTGAACAGCACAACAGCCATATACTGGGGCATACCCGTCATACGAATTTCTGGTGTCACCAATAGGTAGAACAACAAAATAACAGGGAAGGCCAAGATTAGGTTCGCCAAGAAGGACAAAACCAAATCCAATCGCCCGCCATAATACCCAGCAGGTAGGCCCAATGTGATCCCGACCATAAACGCAAACAATGTGGCCAGCGGTGCAATCAACACAACAATTCCAGACCCGATCATAACACGGCTGAATACATCACGGGCCAGGTTATCACCCCCCCATAGATAATAGGGATAATCACCCGCTTCGGCCCCGCGCATGGGTGTGCCCGGCACTTTATTTTTCATGCCAGAGACCTGCGACAGTGGATCGTGCGTCGCTACCAGATCTAATATGTTAGAAAACATGCCCGTGTAAACCCAGAACATGACAATGGCAAAGCCGATCATGCCAACGGTCGAGTCAAAAAGTTTACCGTATAATCCCAATGAACGTTTGTATCGAATAGACACAAAAAACGTAACAATAAGAGCAATCCAAACAGGCAGTAACTGCGTGAGTGAACGGATTGCGATTTCGCCCCAAGACAAAAGTTCCATAATCTCAGGCTCCCTTAGTTTACGCTTATGCGTGGGTTGAGGTAAACATATCCGATATCCGATATCAGTTGGGTCACAAGAACAACCACAACCGACACGACAGACACAGCAAGCAGCAGTTCGATGTCATTGTTGCCTGCCGCCTGAACCAGGACCCATCCAAAGCCCTTGTAGTTAAACAGCGTTTCAACAATCACAACGCCGTTCAACAACCACGGGAACTGCAACATGATCACAGTAAATGGCGCAATCAATGCGTTGAGCAGGGCGTGTTTCATCACGATATTGCCGAATGAGACACCCTTGAGACGTGCAGTACGAATGTATTGTGCAGTCATCACCTCTGCCATTGATGCGCGGGTCATGCGTGCGATGTAGCCCATGCCGTAAAGTGCGATCGTTAAAACGGGAAGGAAAAAGTTTTCAAATGTTGGGTTTTCCATCGCTGTCGCAGCAGATCCTTTGAACCATTTCAATCCAAACGCCGAGGATGAGAAGACCGCGATAAAGATAACACCCGAAACATATTCTGGCGTGGCGGTAGTCGTAATCGCAACGGTGGATAGGGTACGGTCAGTACGTGATCCTTCGCGCATACCTGCGACCACACCCAAAATCAGCGCGGTTGGGATCATAATCACCATCACCCAGAACATCAAAACACCAGTAAGGCTTAGACGTGTGGCAACGATACTGCCCACATCATCCTTAAACACTGATGAGAAACCCCAGTTACCCTGTAAAACACCACAAAAGCGTGGTGCATCGGCACCGTCAGTCCCGCGTTCGAAACATTGACCGCGTGTTTTACCATCGCTGCCTTCGATCACGTAACCAGGTAAGACACCTAACCAACGTCCGTATTTGATAGGCAATGGGTCAAGATACCCGCGGTTGTCGAGAAAACTTGCAACGGCTGCATCGTCCATCCGAAAGTTGCCCTCAGACTTGGCCAGCTTTTCCAAGTTAGGGTAAAGGTTCGTCATAAAGAACACGATGAAGGTTAGACAAAGTGCCGTAAATATCATTACCGCAAAGCGTCGTAAAATGAATAAGAGCATGGAGTATCCTGTTGTTTCCGCAGGTTAATCTGTAACGGAACACGCATCCCTGATTACGTGAAAAAGGGGCTGCACCCTAATGGAATGCAGCCCCAGTTCGTGACAAATGGATTAGGCTTTGATGCCCCACTTGTATACGTGTGAGTGGTACGCGATGTGCATGTCGCATACAACATTTGGCGCGTGACTACGGTATAGCGAACGCCAGTAAGGCTGAATTGTTACGCCTTCTTCAACAACGATTGCTTGGATTTTACCCGCAACGACACGACGCTCATCTGCGTCCGCGATTGAGTTCGCTTCTGCAAGAAGCGCGTCAAATTCTGCGTTTGACCAACCAAATTCGTTCCATGCTTCGCCTGAACGATACGCTAGACCCCAAACCTGTGTCGCAAACGGACGGTGGTTCCAGTTTGTTGAGCTGAATGGATATTTCGCCCAATCGTTCCAGAATGTTGAACCAGGTAGGATTGTACGCTTTACCTTGATGCACGCATCACGAAACTGTGCTGCAACAGCGTCAGTTGTGTTTTTGCGCCAGTCATCGTCGATTGAGATCAGGTCATGTTCATAATCTTCCATGCCCGCTTCTTTCATCAACTCAAGTGCGCGCGCTGGATCATGTGGCAAACGACCTACAGATGGGTCATGCTCTGGGTGCATTGAACCTGCGTGGTGGTTGTCAGCAACCGCACCTTTGTCTGAATACCCAAGCTCAAGACATGTTGCGTTATCAACCGCCATTGCAATCGCCTGACGAACGCGTTTATCGGCGTAAGGCAGGTTGCCAGCTGCGTCAGGTGTCTCTTGGTTTGTACGGATGACGATTGTTGAGCCTGTTGCGATTTCTGAGTTCGCCCAGCCGATGCCTTCCATGATGTCAACGTATTCGCCAACGTTTTCGTAGAACACGTCAACTTCGCCTGCTTCAGCTGCTGCCAACCATGCGGCTGGGTCTGTGCCGTAATCAACGAATTCAATACGATCTAGGTTTGCAGTACGGCCAACCGCATTGCCCCACCAGTCGTGGCCTTCGTTTTTCACAACAACCGCTTTTACACCAACTTCTAGAGATTCAGGAAGGTATGGACCTGTGCCAACTGGGTTTGAAACCATTGTTTCAGGTGAGTGGCTGCTATGTACAACCGCAGCTGGATAATCTGCCATGCCTGCGATGACTGTGATGTCTGATGCAACACACGTCAATTTCACAGTATGTGAGTCAACTACAGAAATCGCGCCGGCTGCTGCAACGCCTGTGTCTGGGTCGATCAATGATGCCATGCGGCCCGCCATTGAGTTTCCTTCAACGGCTTTGTCACACCACATTTCGATGTTGCGTGCTACGTCTTCTGCTGTGAAGTCGTCGCCGTTGTTCCATTTAACGCCTTTACGGACGTTCAATGTGTATTCAGACGCGTCTGCGTTCGCGCTCCAGCTTTCTAGTAGGTTCGGTGTCAATGTACCGTCGTTGTTGTACTCAACCAGGTATTCCAACCAACCCGCTGTAAAGTGTGCGATCTGTGTCCAGTCATATGTACGCGGATCTTTTAGCGCGCGCACTTCCATTTGCATGCGAAGTGTTCCGCCCGCTTGAATGTGACCACCAGCCTGTGCAGGTGTCGCAAGACCCAGCATACCGTATGCTGCAGTCGCAGAGACGCCCAGTGCAGTTGCGCGTGACATAAATTCACGACGGTCCATGTGACCCTCTTTATGCTCTTTCGC
>CAXABH010000199.1:0-4357 GCA_963966925.1 uncultured Rhodobacterales bacterium | reverse complement strand
TTACCGGATACTGGATGCAATCCCGCCGGGGCAGATTGTAACGGATTTATCTGTCGCAATGTCACTTTTGCGTAAGGATACACTCTCATCCATCCTCTTGCTTGATCATCAAGTGGATATGCGTTTGCCGTTGGCCGAATTCAGCGCCGACTATAAAATATCCCAACCATCGCAGCGTTCGGATATGGCAAGACTTACCGACAGCTTTCACTTAAATCTGACAGCGTTTGGATTGTTGTCTTTTGCTGTGGGTTTATTCATTGTTTATTCCGCAATCGGCCTTGCCTTTGAACAACGGCGGGCACTTTTTCGAACACTGCGTGCTTTGGGGCTTTCGCAACGTGGTTTGATGTTTCTGCTGTCGGCTGAGGCGTTTGTTTTTGCAACTATCGGCGGGGGCATCGGTGTTTTTCTGGGATATATTGTGGCGGCACTCCTGCTGCCTGGTGTTGCTGCCACGCTTTCGGGGCTATATGGCGCATCGGTATCTGGCAGTCTCAGCCTTAGTCCGGTGTGGTGGCTGATTGGTTTTGCAATGGCCTATTTGGGCGCTGCGGCTGCGGTTTCGGGCAGCCTATGGCAATTATCCAAATTATCCATCCTTGCGCCTGCAATGCCGCGTGCGTGGTCACGCGCGGGAATACAGACTGCGCGATTGCAAGCGTTCGGTGGCGTTATCCTAATGATTGTGGCGGTTATGTTTGGCCTATTGGGGAATAGTTTGGTCGCAGGCTTTGTATGTCTGGCGGCGATGTTATTGGGGGCGGCACTGTTGGTGCCATTGTTTTTGACGCTGATTGTATCGCTTTTGTCGCGATGGGGAACAGGCGCCATTACACAATGGATTTGGGCCGATACGCGACAACAAATTCAACCTATGTCGTTGGCCTTAATGGCATTAATGTTGGCCTTGGCTGCCAATGTTGGCGTGTCAACTATGGTCGGTTCATTTCGCTCAACCTTTACGGGCTGGTTAGATCAACGCTTGGCATCTGATCTGTACATCACAACCCGGACCCCCATAGAAGCAGCCGCTATGCAAGAGTTTGTCAGCCCACATGTGGACAGCATTTTACCTATTGTATCTGCCGAAGTTAACTTGGCCGGATCACCCGGGCAGGTTTTTGGTATTAAGGATCACGACATTTATCGTGATCATTGGCCACTGTTAGAGGCAACATCAGATGTCTGGGACAGGGTTGCGGCGGGTGAGGGTGTGCTTGTGAATGAACAATTGGCGCGCCGCGAAGAATTGTGGACAGGTGCGGAATTGAAACTTGCCAATGGCTGGCACATTGAAATCGTCGGTGTGTACTCAGATTATGGAAATCCTGCAGAACAGGCATTTATTAATTATGAGGTATTCAAACAGCGTTACCCTGACATAACGCCCCTTCGTTTTGCAATTAGCGCAGCCAATCCATCCGATGTGCGCGAACGGATCGTGACCGAGTTTGGGTTGCCAGGTGACAATACGATTAACCAACGAGAGGTGAAGGCATTTTCACTACAAGTGTTTGAGCAAACATTTCTAATAACAAACGCTTTGAACGTTCTGACGCTGGGTGTTGCGGGGTTTGCGCTATGGGCGTCGTTGACGACGGTTGCAGGCATGCGTTTGCCACAACTGGCACCTGTTTGGGCACTTGGGTTGACGCGAAAAAACATTTCAGTGATTGAGATGGGACGATCATTACTACTTGCCGCGTTGACGGCCGTACTGGCGATCCCGATCGGGCTTGGGCTTGCGTGGATTTTGTTGGCCATCATCAATGTCAGGGCCTTTGGATGGCGTTTGCCTATGCATGTGTTCCCGTGGGATTGGGCAGAATTGTTCGTTTGGGCGCTTATTGGGGCGGCACTTGCCGCGGCAATGCCCATGCGTCGTTTGATGCAGCTGCCGCCATCCGAACTGTTAAAGGTATTCGCAAATGAACGTTAGGGTCTTATTGCTTGCTTTATGGTGTGCAGCCTGTGCGAATTATGCGGTGGCACAGGGGTTTGCAGGTTTGGGGCAAGGGGCGGAAGGCTATGCTTTGCCACAACGCGATACAGAGTTATCCTTTCCAAGGGATCATGGGGATCATGGGGATTTTCGTATTGAATGGTGGTATTTAACTGCCATTCTTAAGGACGATGATGGCAAAGATTATGGAGTGCAATGGACGCTTTTCCGCACATCGCTGTCACCTGATGGAACCGCACAGGTCTGGATGGGGAACGCGGGCATTACCACGGCAGATGAACACTTCACTGGCGAGCGACTTGCCCGTGGCGGCATTGGCCAAGCGGGCGTTACCACTGATCCCTTTGCCGCATGGATCGACGATTGGGGTATGACCAGTTACACCACAAAGGGCGATCCGCTTGATGCTATACAATTGAACGCAACGTTGCCAAATGGGGCCTACACCTTGGATTTGCGGGCGAATGGACCAATTGTATTTCATGGTGACGAAGGATATTCAGTGAAATCAAACAATGGACAGGCAAGCTATTATTATTCCCAGCCTTTTTATGATGTAAGCGGTCAGCTGCATTTACCCACAGGAACAGTGTCGGTAACAGGATTGGGTTGGTTGGATCGTGAATGGTCCTCTCAGCCACTTGATGCTAATCAACTGGGGTGGGATTGGTTTTCGTTGCACTTTGAGGGGGGCGCACGTTTGATGGGTTTTGGTTTACGAAATGCTGAGGGACAATCGTTTTCATACGCCAGTTGGATCACTGCGGATGGGAATGTGACACCCTCTAATGATTTGCGCATTACACCGCTTAGATGGGCAGAGGTTGCTGATCGTAATGTGCCTGTGGACTGGCGCTTGCAATTACCTTCGCAAGGCGTTGACATCACAACACGTGCTATTAACGACAACAGTTGGCAGGCAACACTATTCCCATATTGGGAGGGCCCTGTCGTTGCGACAGGTACACATCAGGGGCGTGGGTATTTGGAGATGACGGGCTACTAAAGCGCATCAGCAGCGTATGAAAAGATGACTTATAAGTGCGCAGATATGAACAGATTGATCATTGTGCGTTTAAATTTGCCATAATGGTTGATTATGGCCGGGGTAAAGCAAACCCTTTGGCGTAAAACTGGATGGGATGTGATGTTCCGCTTACTTTCAATTTTAACATTATGTGTTTTGACAGGATGTGTTTCAAAAATGGATTATTCAAAATCACCGAATTTCAATGTGCAAACAAAACGTTTTCAGCATCCCGCTAGTGATCCAGGTGATAAAACACCTTCAGAGCTTTTTAAAATGATGCGTGAGTTTTCAAATCGTGCTGATGATCGTTCCGAGAAAAATGGGTTTCCCATCGCCTATTCCGATCAGGATACGCTATCTGCATTTTCCGAAAGTTTGATTTGGGTCGGTCAGTCCAGCATACTGTTGAACCATCATGATCTGACGATCCTCACTGATCCGCACTTTACCAATCGCGCGTCCCCCGTCGCGTTTGCCGGACCCAAAAGAGTGACGCCCATTCCATTTGAAATAAAGGATTTGCCCGTAATTGACGTCGTATTGATCAGTCACAATCATTATGACCATCTAGACCGAAAAAGTGTCCAAACCTTGATTGCGCATCAACCATCGATACAGTTTTTCGTTCCCCTGGGGCTTGCTAAAACGCTAAAGTCATGGGGCGCAAGTGAAGTAAAAGAATTAGACTGGTGGCAGGCGATCACCTATAAAGGGGTTGAAATACAACCAACCCCAGTTCAACACTGGTCGAAACGTTCGGTCTTGGATCGAAATACATCACTCTGGGCAGGGTGGATGGTAAAGTGGCGTGATTTTTCATTCTATTTTGCAGGTGACAGTGGATATTCAGAGGACTTTAAAGAAACAGCCAAAAGAATAGGCAGCCCAACATTAGCTGCCATTCCAATCGGTGCGTATGAACCACGTGATTTTATGAAAGCCGCACATATGAACCCAGAAGAAGCCGTGAAGACGTTTCAGGATCTTGGTGCGCAATTCGCGGTTGCAATCCATTGGGGGACATTCAAACTTACCACAGAACCGATGGATGAACCAACGCAGCGATTACAACAAAGTTTGACAGAAAATGATATTTCATTGGACAGGTTCCGCGCCCTTAAACATGGCGAACAATAGCAATTACCGTTTCAAAATAGGTGATGGGTGTAGTTTGTTGGTCTTTTGTAATTTCACGACGTCCAATTGAGTGTCAGATCAAGGCAGTGCCACTACTAAGCAGTATAGATAAGGTATAGGTGAATTTCCCATTTCACTTTGAATCTGCGCTGATCGGCACCAATCATACTGCGGTCTTATTTTGTTTTTCAGACATCAGAAAATAGACTATTGCTAAGATCACA
>CAXABH010000198.1:0-4362 GCA_963966925.1 uncultured Rhodobacterales bacterium | reverse complement strand
TTTTTAATGATACGGCGACCACCGAGATCTACACTCTTTCCCTACGCGACGCTCTCCGATTTCATCGTCAGCGCCACAAGATCTTCTGGCTCTAGATTATGAAGGTGATTTTTACCACACGCACGTGCAATTGTTTGCGCCTCTAAGGTCATCACTTTCAGATAATTCTTCAAACGACGCCCCCCCTCGATTGGGTCAAAACGTTTCATCAATTCTGGGTCTTGGGTGGTAATACCGGCTGGGTCACGCCCTTCGTGCCAGTCATCATATGCACCCGCTGTTGTGCCCAGAGCGTTGTATTCTGCTTCATACTTGGGATCATTATCACCCAAGGCGATCAATGCAGCTGTACCAATTGCAACAGCGTCAGCACCCAGTGCCATCGCCTTTGCAACATCAGCACCAGAACGAATACCCCCTGATAAAATCAAAGAAACCTTGCGATGCATTCCCAAATCTTGCAGCGCTTTCACAGCTGGACGCACAATCGCCAAGGTTGGCTGGCCCACATGTTCAATAAAAACGTCCTGAGTAGCAGCCGTGCCACCCTGCATGCCATCCAAAACAATCGCATCAGCACCTGCTTTTACAGCCAGTGTTGTGTCATAGTAAGGACGCGCGCCGGCTACTTTTACGTAAATTGGAACTTTCCAACCTGTGATTTCACGTAGCTCTAGGATCTTGATTTCTAAATCGTCAGGACCCGTCCAATCAGGATGCCGACATGCAGAACGTTGATCAATCCCCTTGGGCAAGTTGCGCATTTCTGCCACGCGGTCCGAAATTTTCTGACCCAACAGCATACCACCGCCACCAGGTTTCGCACCCTGACCCACTACGATTTCAATTGCATCTGCTTTGCGCAGGTCATCTGGGTTCATTCCGTAACGCGATGGCAAATATTGATAGACTAACTTATCTGAATGCCCCCGCTCCTCTGGTGTCATGCCACCATCGCCCGTCGTCGTAGATGTTCCAGCAGCGGATGCACCACGGCCCAGCGCCTCTTTGGCTGGTCCGGACAAGGCACCAAAGGACATGCCAGCGATTGTGATTGGAATATCCAGCTCAATTGGATTTTCCGCGTGCAATCCACCAATTGTTACACTGGTGTCGCATTTTTCACGGTACCCTTCCAATGGATAGCGCGAAATGGATGCACCCATGAACAGCAGGTCATCAAATGACGGAACCTTCCGCTTTGCACCACCACCGCGTATATCGTAAATGCCAGTCGCCGCGGCACGGCGAATGTCCGAATTCACATCCTGCGTAAATGTCGCCGACTGACGTGGCGTGGTGTGCGGAATACCATTGGGGTTATGTTTGTTCATTTTTCCAATATCCTCAATATGCGCCTGCATTGTCGACGTCAAAGTTGTAGAGTTTGCGCGCAGAACCGTAACGCGTGAACTCATGTGGGTCTGCGTCCAGGCCTGCTTCAGCCAGAATTTCTGTCAAAAATTCGATATGTTCAGGACGCATTTCTTTTTGTTCACAATCCGCACCCAGGGATTTTACGCTGCCGCGGACAAAGAAACGTGCCTCATAACAGCTATCACCCAATGCATCGCCAGCATCGCCCAAAACAACCAAATTGCCCGACTGCCCCATAAAGGCCGACATGTGACCGATGCTACCTTGCACCACGATATTCACGCCCTTCATCGAAATACCACACCGGCTTGATGCGTTGCCCTTGACCACGATTAGTCCACCGTGACCAGTCGCCCCAAGATACTGCGAGGCATCACCTTCGATCACAATTTTTCCAGACATCATATTTTCGCCTGTGCCTGGTCCTGCAGATCCATGAATGTTGACCGTGGCCTGTTTATTCATGCCGCCGCAATAATACCCGGTCGACCCCTTAACAGTGACCTCAATCGGTGCGTCCAACCCACAGGCGATGGCGTGGGAACCGCGCGCATTTTCAATGGTCCAGGCGGTTTGGTTTGTATCATCGGCCTGTGCGTGCAGTGTTTTGTTCACCTCACGCAAGCCAATCTGTGAAAGATCAAGTGTTTGCATACTATGCAGCCTCTTCAGAATTATTGGGGCCATTATGGCTCCAGAAATAAACAGTAGCGGGTTCTGGTTCCCAAACACGCGCCTCTTCTATACCGGGCAGGTTGACCAACGCACGATATTCTGAACCAAACGCAACATATTGGTCGGTTTCGGCCATCACCGCAGGTTTGCAGGCAATTGGGTCACGGACCACGCCAAACCCATCTTTTGTTCCGACAACAAATGTAAAGAAACCATCTAAGTCATCCAACGAACACTCCAACGCTTGCTCTAGCGATGCCCCTTCCCGCATTTTCCACGTTAAATATGCGGCTCCTACTTCGGTATCGTTTTCGGTTTCAATATGAATGCCTTCACGACGTAATTTACGTCTAAGCGAATTATGGTTTGAAAGTGATCCATTATGCACCAAACACTGATCATCACCGGTATTGAATGGATGCGCACCCATCGTGGTCACAGCGGATTCAGTTGCCATCCGCGTGTGCCCAATCCCATGTGATCCAGACATTTGACTGACATTAAAACGCGCGGCCACATCTTTGGGCAGGCCTACTTCTTTGTAAATTTCCAACGATGCCCCAAAACTCATCACGCGAACATTGGGCCGAATGGCGCGCAACGCCATTCTTGCTGCAGAAACATGTGTTTCATCAATTTCAAGAACCGCATGCGTACTATTGGCAGTTAGGCTAACATCGCAGTGAATTTCATTCTTTAAGGCTTCTGATAAACCTGAAAAATCCTGATCTGGCGCATCAGATTGGATGGTTAGCTTGGCTTTGCCATTCGTTTCACCATTGTAAATTGCAAGGCCTGCGCTGTCAGGCCCACGATCGGTCATGGTAATCAACATGTCTGTCAGCATAGCACCAAGTTCTGGCTCCAACGCTTTGTCTTTCAGAAAAAGTCCTACAATTCCGCACATGTGCGACTCCTATACAATCTCGTGTTATTCACGCTGATTCGAAGTTAGCATCAAAAAATCAATCTGTGAACTCCTAGGAAACTTTTTTTCATTTTAGGCAAACAATAATGGCCATATATCACTCCTATCGGGAAATATTTTTTCACTACAGGCAAAAAATTCTAGCCACAAGCGCATTCTCGTGTTTCACTCGTGCCAGCATATCCAAACCGTAAAGACAAAATAATAACCGGATAAGCGTAGACCAACAAACGGAGGGAAACCTTGGAAGATCAACTCGCAGAACTTGCAGCACAGGTGGCTGCAATCGAAGCTAAGGGGAACATGACGAATACTATGTTTGCCGAGGCTTACTATTACATAACTATCCCGCTGATGATTATCATTCACGCGGGGTTTTTGGCCTATGAAATGGGCGCCTCAAGAGCCAAGAATGCTTTGTCTTCTGGCGTTAAGAATATTTTGGCGTTCGCCTTTGTTATCCCAGCATTTTACTTTTTTGGATGGTGGGTTTACTGGGCAATGCCCTCAGGCTTTAACCTAGCAGCCGGTCCAAATGGTATATCCGGCGCTGAATATGCTGCTTCGATCGCACTCGCTTGGGGTGAGAGTACAGCTTATATGGGGCCAAACCTGGCAGACCAAATTGACGGCGTATTTTGGGGTGCATTCACGTTGTTCGCAGCAACGACCGCATCTATCATGTCGGGCGCTGTAATCGAACGCATTCAAACAGTCAGCTTCGTGATCTTGGCAATTATCCTTGGCGGATTCAGCTGGACGCTTGCTGCTGCTTGGGGCTGGCACGCTGATGGATGGCTTGTGTTAAACTGGGGTCTACATGACTTTGGTGCCGCAGGGCTTGTGCATGCTGTCGCTGCGTTCTTTGCACTGGGTGTTTTGATTAACTTGGGGCCACGTATTGGTAAATTTAACGCCGACGGTACGGCCAATGACATTCCAGGCCACAATCTGCCATTCACTGCAACAGGGCTGATGCTTATCATCGTAGGCTTCTGGGGCTTCTTAATGGCATGCCTCGTTGTCGGCGGAGAAGCATGGTCATGGGGTGCAAATTACACCACCATTTACGGCACGCCTACAAACCTTGGCGCGTTGGCGTTCAACATTCTTATGTCCATTGCAGGTGGCATTATCGGATCATGGATCATGACCCGCGATCCTTTCTGGATGATGTCAGGCGCACTCGCGGGGATTATCTCGTGTGCGTCGGGGTTGGATATCTATTATCCTGCCATGTCATTGGTCATCGCGTTTGGTGCAGGCGCCCTACTTAAACCTGCGGCTAATGTGCTTGAAAACATGGGCATCGATGATGCTGTCGGGGCTGTCACGGTTCACGGCACTATGGGCATTTACGGTATGCTTATGCTTGGGATTGT
>CAXABH010000197.1:0-4397 GCA_963966925.1 uncultured Rhodobacterales bacterium | reverse complement strand
GCGGCGCTAGAGAGAGACGCGAAACGCGCGGTGAAACTGTTAGAAACACATATCAAAGAAGGTTTGCTGCATACCCTAGCCGCAATGTAACCTCTTTCCGTTGCGAAAATTAAGCTTACTACATTTTGTGCAACCTTTTCCCACAGAATTTCAGACACATTTTTCGTCCCCGAAATCCCCAGCCAAACAAACGCAAAAAAGGGTGCATTGGTTTATTTGAGACCCACATTTGCCCAGAACATGGGATGACAAGCGCCCATTTTCATAAATCGCATGCGACCTTCAGCGACATTCGCAGATCTATCACAACGCAAGTTAGTCGATAAATCCATGGTATTACTGCCAGTGGTAGCCTAAAATTGCGTTAGGTATTTATCGGTCAAAAAGGGGCTATGCGATGTCAGAGCGAGCTTACGCTATCCAAGCTGCGCAATCTATTTTTGCATCCCTCGCTTTGCCGTGTGAATTACGCTGCAGATTTATTGACTTTGGTGCAAGGGAACCAGTCGAGAAAATTGCAACAACCAGACTGCAAATAATTGCTTGGTGTTGAATGGGGGTTAAAGAATGAATGATTTTTTAGATATCAACTAACTTTTTGCAATAGGACGTATTTTCATATTGTTTTCTGACTTTTGGACAGGTGATCGCCGTTAAAATGACTAAACTCGAATAGTAGGCGCCCTGTTTCTGTAACGTCGGCATTTTCATCAATATAATTCACAGACTTAGCAAAGCTAACTGCTTTATCGTAATTTGGTAAGTAGTGCTTGGCTTTGACATATTTCACAAGCCAGGAATGCGGGTCTATATCTCTCAATTTCATCAGTAATCCCCAAAGTGTTTCACGCATTGCCTTAGAAAGAGATAAGTCAACAAATACTGCGGTTACGACGGTCAGAGGATCCCTACACTCGATCTCTTCCCGTCGTAATATTTAACTTTGTAGCTTAGCAGTGTTATCTGACTTGACCTTCATCTCATCAATTAACGTCACGCCGCATCTTTAATTTGGCCCAGCATACTAGCAACCGTTTGCCCCATCGCAGATGGGTTTGGCGCCACCTCGATACCGCATGAGCTGAGCAGTGCAACTTTTTCCTGCGCACTCTCTCCAAAAGCAGAGATAATCGCACCCGCATGGCCCATCTGACGCCCCTTTGGTGCAGCAAGACCCGCGATGTATGCAGCCACAGGCTTGGTCATATGGTCACGAACATAGGCTGCGGCTTCGGCCTCTTGTGGGCCACCAATTTCACCAATCATTATAACTGCATCAGTATCAGGATCTGCTTCGAAAAGCTCAAGGATATCTTTGAAAGATGAGCCATTAATGGGATCTCCGCCAATACCTATGGACGATGATACGCCAATACCTAACGCCTGCATTTGCGAAGCTGCTTCATAACCCAGCGTTCCAGAACGACCAACAATGCCCACTCTACCAGGTGTATATATGTGCGGGGGCATTATACCCATAAACCCTTTACCTGGACTGATTATTCCGGCGCAGTTGGGGCCAATTAGACGCATTTTCTTTTCGCGGGGAAAGCGACGAAGAAACCGCTTCACGCGCATCATGTCCTGCGCTGGTATGCCGTCAGTTACTGATACAGCTGTTTTAATACCTGCCTCAGCAGCTTCCATCATGGCATCTGCTGCAAACGCAGGAGGCACGAACAGTAAGCTTGCTTCAGCTCCGGTTGCCTCAACCGCTTCACGCATCGTGTTGAACACAGGGCGATTTAGGACTGTAGTCCCCCCCTTACCCGGGGTGACGCCCGCGACTACATTCGTTCCGTATTCAATCATTTCCTGAGTGTGAAATTGACCGATACGGCCTGACAGACCCTGAACGACAACGGGAGTGTTTTCATTAATTATAATGGCCATGGAACCTCTCCTTTATTCTGCGGCAATAGATTTAGGGCGTGCGCTTACGGCGGCATTTGCTGCCTCAGCAAGAGTATCAGCACTAATGATAGGCAGCCCGCTTTCCGTGATAATTTTTCGACCAGCTTCGACATTGGTGCCAGACAGACGAACCACAACCGGCAGATCAATCCCCACCTCTTTGTAAGCCTGAATCACACCATTCGCGATCCAATCACAGCGGTTTATGCCTGCGAAAATGTTCACAAGAATAACACTAACATTGGCATCCGAAAGAACAGTTTGAAAAGCTTGGCAAACACGCTCTGGGCTGGCGCCACCACCAATATCAAGGAAGTTTGCAGGTTCGCCGCCAGATAATTGGATCATATCCATTGTTGCCATCGCAAGGCCCGCGCCGTTGATAATACAACCAATATCACCATCTAGACCAACATAAGCTAATCCATGATCGGCTGCAAAGCTTTCGCGCGGATCTTCTTGGCCCGGATCACGAAGGGCGGCAATTTCTGAGCGGCGGAAAAGAGCGTTTGTATCAAATGACATTTTTGCATCCAAAGCCACCATCGAGCCGTCTGCGCAGACGACTAACGGATTAATTTCCACCATCATCGCGTCCAGATCACGATACGCTCGGTAGCAGGCAGTTAAAACTGTAACCATCTCGCCTACTTGAGCGCCCTTGAGACCAAGTTTGAATGCAAGCTCACGAGATTGATATTCCGCCAAGCCGACTGCGGGATCAATAACCATGCGGATCAGGCTGTCTGGATCTTCCTCTGCTAAATCCTCAATTTCCATACCACCGTGGCCAGATGCAACGATCATGATGCGCTCTGTTTTGCGATCCAACACAAAGCCAATGTACAGCTCTCGCTCAATGTCTGAAACTTCTTCAACCCACAAACGATCAATACGCTTACCATTAGCATCTGTCTGCTTGGTTACGAGTTGAGTACCAAGTAACGAACCTGCGAATTCTCGAGCTTCATTTTCGCTCTTGCAGACTTTCACACCGCCTGCTTCACCACGTCCGCCTGAGTGGATCTGTGCTTTTACCACGCAGGCTCCATCACCTACTTGCCGAGCAATAAAGCTGGCTTGTTCAGGGGTAAACGCTGTGTTGCCTTTTGGTACTGGTACGCCGAACTGCGCAAGAATGTGTTTGGCCTGATGTTCATGTATGTCCACAATATTTTCTCCAATATTTATTCTGCAGCTGATTTCGCGGATATAGCGTTGGCAACATCGATAATATTCAGTGCCATTTTTTCACTCGCGGCATCGATCATTTTACCGTCTAAGCTTGCAGCGCCCTTACCCGCAGCTTCTGCAATTTTAAGTTCTTCGATAATGCGATGTGCTTTTGTAATTTCAGCCTCGGGCGGGCTAAATACATCGTTTGCCATCTCGATCTGACTTGGATGAATTGCCCATTTACCTTCACAACCCAGCGCTGCGGCACGTCGCGCACCAGCTTTGTAGCCATCTGGATCGCTGAAATCGCCAAATGGTCCGTCAATGGCACGCAGGCCATAAGCGCGACACGCGATTACCATTCGCGTGATCGATGCATGCCACTGGTCGCCAGGGTAATCCGGATTTAACCCTCCAATATTTACAGTTCGAGCGCGCATACTTGCTGCATAATCTGCCACTCCGAAATGCAGTGCTTCCAAGCGACCACCGAACTGCGCTATGGCTTCAACGTTTGCCATGCCAAGAGCCGTTTCAATAAGTGCTTCCAAACCCACGCGGGTAGATAGGCCACAAGCTTGTTCAGCCTGATTCACCATCGCTTCGACCATGTAGAGGTCTGACGGCACACCTACTTTTGGAACTAGAAGCGTATGTACGCAGTCCCCGGCCTGCTCCATTATGTCAACGACATCCCGATACATATACTGGGTATCAAGACCATTGATACGTACTGAGACTGTCTTACCCTTTCCAGCCCAGTCGATGTCTCTTAAGGCTTGAATAGCATTCTTACGTGCTTGAATTTTTTCAGGGGGGGCTACGGCATCTTCTAAATCAAGAAAAATAAAATCGGCTGCGCTCTCTGCTGCTTTGTCGATCATTGTGATATTAGAAGCAGGGACCGCTAATTCCGATCGCTGCAGGCGTTGTTGACGCAATGGATGAAGAGTATGTGACATATGAAGTCTCCTTAGATACGGGATCATTCGACGGGATAAGGATTATTCCGCCGCGAGGTTAAATGATGAGTTGGCATTTATTGAGTTCAGGAACCACGCCTGAGCAGCCCCAACTCCAACGCCTAATTCAAGCGATGCACCGGCGCGTACCAATGACATCTCAGCGATCGTGATGGCGGTCAGGCACATACCTTCGTTCATGTCACCTAGATGCCCAATACGAAATACTTTGCCGTTCAGCGGACCAAGTCCACTCCCGAAAGAAGTGTTGAAATCTTCGTAAGCTATTTGAAGGAGATCGGAAGAGCACACGTCTGAACTCCAGTCACGTATTGGCATCTCGTA
>CAXABH010000196.1:0-4404 GCA_963966925.1 uncultured Rhodobacterales bacterium | reverse complement strand
AGGCGCATACTTTGCTGGGAAGGTCAGATTTTTTACGCATTTTAGCCATTAAAATCAAACCCCAGTTGTGCTTGGTCCGTTTTTTTGGACGGGGATCTACGCCGGCGCGTGGGTGCTTTTCGACTTGCGTGTTTTTCGATGACTTTTGCAGTTTCGGCCTTGTTTGTGCGGTCTTTTCTAACCGCCCAAATGCGATCACGGGCTGCGCGCGCACTGGCTTCAAAATCAACAACACGGGATGGATAGGTTTTCCCAACGGGGTTCGCCGCGCCATCCCACTTCCACGGCTCATGCAAATAGACATCTGGAATATTTCGCAATTCTGGACACCATCGACGCACAAACGCGCCGTTTGGGTCGTGCTCTACGGCCTGTTTCATCGGGTTATAAATACGAATACTGTTCATACCTGTGATACCCGATTGCATTTGAACCTGAGACCAATGAATGCCCGGTTCGTAGTCTGTGAATAAACGGGCCAAACGTGTCCCCGCAGCACGCCAATCCAACCACAAATGATAGGTTGCCACAGACATTACCATTGCCCGCATTCGAAAATTTAGCCAACCTGTCGATTGCAACGATCGCATACAGGCGTCCAAAAAGGGCAGACCCGTTTCCCCCTGTTCCCACGCGCGCAACAGTGTTTCATTTCCTTCACGCGGTCTTAGATTGTCATATGCGCGATGCATCGCAACTTGGTCCAAGTCTGGTTGGTCCTCAAGCTTTTGAATAAAGTGATCGCGCCATGCCAGACGCGATTGAAATGATGCGTATCCCTTTTTTGCGGGTGTGGAAAAATTCTTGGCGCGCAATGCCGACATTTGCGCGACCTCTCTAATGCTTATCACGCCCAGTGCCAAATACGGCGATATCCGCGAACACACATGTGGTGCAGTCACCGGGGACGACATGCCCCAACGATACGATTTGATGCCGTTGCCCCAAAATTCATCCAAAGCTATCAGTGCAGCTTTGCGATCGCCGTGCTGACGCAGGGGGCAATAATCAGCATCGCCAGAAACATCCGCCCAATCGGGAATATGTCCGATATCAATATCGATGTTTTTTAGCGCCTTTGGGGGATGCGGGCGCACCCCGTCAACAAACCGATCCCGTGCACGCGCCCAGTGATCCCGCGTATCCAGACGGCGCACAACACCAGACTGGGGACGTTCGTCAAATCGAATTGCGTTGTCACGACACCATGCATGCACCTGCAGATCGCGTTGAAATGTCCATGTGGTTCCGGTCTCTTCATGTGCGATCAAATGGCGAACTTTAAAATTTGCGGCCAAGTCCGTCAGCACTTGGCAGACAGCACCCTGGCGCACAACAAGAGGCATTCCCAGTGCGCCCAGCTGTGCGCGAAGATCAAATAGACACTCTTTTGTGAAATCCCATTGACGACCACTGTATTCTGATTGCATCCATAGGGCAGGCTCAACCACGTACAAAGGGAGTACTGGAAACCCAAGCTGTGTGGCAACGCATAGTGCTGAATGATCCTGAATGCGTAAATCGCGCTTGAACCAAAGGATTGTTATCTGTTCTTTTTGTGCCGACACTGATGCCTGGTTCCTAAAGTTTGCGCGTTGAAAACGTCAAGGTTCGAGCTAGGATCGCTAATTGAAAAGACAAGTGCTGAGGACCAAAGGGCATGGCAAAAGACACCAATCAAACGATCCATCTTATAGATTACACTCCGCCTGCGTATGTGATCGATAATACGGAACTGACCTTTCATTTGGATCCAACCAAAACGCGGGTGATCTCGCGCATTGCGATGCGTCCAAATCCCGAAGCCACGTCCAAACAGTTCGTCCTAGATGGATGCAATATGACGTTGATCTGGGCAAAAATCGATGGCGTGCCAGTTTCCCCAAAACTATCTGACACCCATTTAGAATGCGATGTCCCAAATGCGCCTTTCATTTGGGAGGCAGAGGTTGAAATAAACCCCAGCGCAAACACCACTCTTGAAGGGCTATATATGTCAAATGGCATGTACTGCACCCAGTGCGAACCTGAAGGGTTTCGCAAAATCACGTATTATCCGGATCGTCCGGATATTTTGGCCAAATTTGATGTGCGTATTCACGGCGATCATCCCGTCCTATTGTCGAATGGCAACTTAGTTACGTCCGAAAAAGGTATCGCCCAATGGCATGACCCTTGGCCAAAACCTGCCTATCTATTTGCGCTTGTGGCGGGCGAATTGTTCAACCATCAAGATCGCTTTGTCACGAAGTCCGGGCGTGATGTAGAATTGAACATCTGGGTACGAGATGGCGACCAGGACAAATGCGAATTCGGCATGCAAGCGTTAAAAGCATCAATGGAATGGGACGAACGTGTTTATGGACTGGAATATGACTTAGATATTTTCAACATCGTAGCCGTTGATGATTTCAATATGGGCGCAATGGAAAACAAGGGTTTGAACATTTTCAACAGCAGCTACATCCTGGCCAATAATGAAATCACGACCGACACAAGTTTCGAATTGATCGAAGCGGTCATCGCACACGAATATTTTCACAACTGGACAGGGAACCGCGTTACATGCCGCGACTGGTTCCAACTGTGTTTAAAAGAAGGGCTGACCGTTTTTCGCGATGCGCAATTTACTGCGGATATGCGCAGCGCGCCGGTGAAACGGGTTAGTGATGCATTCCTAATGCGATCCCAACAATTCCGAGAGGACGCAGGCCCCCTTGCCCATCCTGTGCGCCCTGAAAGTTTTGTGGAAATCAACAATTTTTATACGCTGACTGTTTATGAAAAAGGTGCCGAATTGATCGGCATGTTGAAAACATTGGTTGGGGATGACGCCTATTACAAATCCGTAGAATGTTATTTCGATCGCCATGATGGACAGGCAGCAACCATCGAAGATTGGCTGGCCGCGTTTCAGGATACGACCGGGCGTGATCTGAGCCAGTTTAAACTGTGGTATCAGCAGGCTGGGACACCACATGTAACGGTGAACGAAACGTTTGATAACGGATCATTCCACTTGACCTTTGAACAATCGACTGACCCAACACCGGGTCAGCCAGAAAAGCAAAACTTTGTTATCCCAATTGCCGTTGGTTTGTTGGATCAATCTGGTGCAGAAATTCAGCCTACGCAAATTTTTGAGTTAACCGAAAAATCACAAACACTCAGCTTTGAGGGTTTAACAGATCGTCCAGTGCCGTCCATCTTACGCGGTTTTTCTGCGCCTGTTGTCATCGATCATGCAATTGATCGCGATAGGTTATCGTTTTTCATGTCCAATGATACGGATCCCTATTCCAAATGGGATGCGGGGCAATCATTGATGATGGATGTCACGTTATCAATGCTGGTAAATGGGGACGCAGTGGATGAGCGCCTGTTGTCAGGTTTGCGGGATGTGGCCATCAACGCTGGTCTTGACCCTGCATTTCGCGCACTAACCCTGACCCAACCTGCGCGATCAGATGTGATACAGCGCCTGCATGCCTTAGGACATACGCCTGATCCATTCACCATTTATGAAGCACAAGAAACAATTTCACATTCTTTGGCAGAAGCATTGCAAAATGACTTGGGCAAAATTTACGCTGAAAATCAGGTGCGCGAACCCTTTGCACCCAATGCGCAACAGGCAGGTCAGCGGGCATTGGCAAATACAATTTTGAACCTTACCACACGCTTAGATGGCGGGATTCAGGCACGAAAACAATTTGAAACCTCGGATAATATGACCAGCACCCTTGGGGCACTTGGCGCACTGCTATCTTGCGATTATGGCGTGAATGCTGCGGCGCAATTTTATCAAACATGGAAGCACGAACGTTTGGTTATTGATGAATGGTTCAGGATTCAAATGACGCATGCCAAACCAGAAGACGCCTTGGATGTCGTCGATATCTTAAGCGCCCATGCAGATTTCTCGCTCAGAAACCCAAACAGGTTCAGATCTGTTTTTCGTCCCTTTGCAGCCCATGCTGGATTTCACGCGACAGACGGGCGCGGTTATGAAAAATTGGCCGACTGGCTGATTAAGTTGGATCAACTTAATCCGCAGCCAACCGCGCGCACTTGTATTGCATTTGACAGTTGGCGTCTCTTCGCACCAGAGCGACAAAATCAAATGTGCCGCGCAATGAAGCGTATTTTGCAACACACCGACCTTAGTCGTGACACACACGAGATGCTGACCCGAATTTTGGGAGAAAATGCATGACCTACCCGAACTATGGATTGTTCACGCCACAAGGACAATCCACCCCATTTTCAGACAGTGTTCCGGGCAGCTCTTCCGAGCTATACGGATGGATTCCCCGTACCCCCAACGCATCTGGAAATCAACCGTCGTTGCCACCCAAGTTGCCCTTTCTGCGGATTATCCAGGCTAGGGTGCTGTAAAGGAAC
>CAXABH010000195.1:0-4409 GCA_963966925.1 uncultured Rhodobacterales bacterium | reverse complement strand
TTTGTGTCGTCCTATCGAACACGGGGCAACATTGGTTGTTCATTCAACGACAAAGTACATGACAGGCAATGGAACAGTGACGGGGGGCTGTGTTGTTGACAGCGGTAAATTTGATTGGGCCGCGTCCGGCCGGTATCCGTCGCTGGCGGACCCAGAACCCGCCTATCACGGGCTAAGGTTCCACGAAACATTTGGGCCATTGGCATTTACGTTCCATTCAATCGCAATCGGTCTGCGCGATTTGGGGATGACAATGAACCCACAAGGTGCGCATTACACATTGATGGGTTTAGAAACGCTGTCGTTGCGCATGGAACGCCATGTGCAAAACGCAATGCGCATTGCAACATGGTTAGAAGGTCATGATGCAGTTGATTACGTGACCTATGCTGGATTGAAATCATCCCCCTATAACGATCGCGTTGAACGCATTTGCCCCAAAGGTGCAGGTGGTCTGTTCACAGTTGCGCTTAAGGGGGGGTATGATGCCTGCATCAAATTCGTTGATAACCTGGAAATCTTTAGCCATGTGGCAAACCTGGGGGATGCGCGTTCATTGGTGATCCATTCGGCATCAACAACACACCGCCAGTTGACCAAGGAACAACAAGAGGCCGCAGGCGCAAGCCCAAATGTCGTGCGTATTTCCATCGGCATCGAGGACGCAGAAGATCTGATCGCAGATCTAGATCGCGCTTTGGCGGCAGCATCGTCTAAATAATTGGATCGGCGCAGTCACTGGACTGCGCCACCCCGCTTCTGTTTTCATTATACTATTTTAAAATGCCAAGCCTTCTGTGCCAATGTGATGGGCAGGGGTTGTTTCCCATCTGGTTCAAAGTTGGCGCGCGGATCTTAGCATAGTGTTGTATTTATTTTTTTGTGATCTTTTTTCAATTCGCGCATGCCCACATGCTAAAATCACCCATAGCAAAATCATAAAAAAGATACCCAGTTGTAAAAAGGCCGACAAATAAGACGTACTGTAAGTAGAGTTAGTCTTTGAAAACAGGGCGGATTTTTGCCATAGGCGGGGTTTTACTTCCCCTCTTGTAAAACCTAAGATAAGATAAAGCGGGAAATGGGATGTTCTGGTCAATGCGTACACCAAATGCACAAAGCCCAAGATTTGCTTTGTCGCTGTCCTTTGAGGGCATCGGGTTGGAAGAGTATGCCAAAGGCCCCTCTTCGAAAATTGCCGAAGCGCATTTAGACAAGGACGATTTTGATCAACGCATGCGCGAGCTTGCACGCAAGGCAGAGGCCATGTCGGGCGATGGTTTACGTGTTGCTTTGATCCTGCCAAATGAACAAATCAAATTTCTGTCGGTGGCCTGCCCGAATGATGCAGATCCGATTACCATCAACGAACATATTTTGCGAACAATGGACGGGGCGACACCCTATTCGATTGATGAACTACGATTTGACCATCACCTGTCGGACGGGACGCTCTATGTCGCCGCAGTCGCATTAGAAACCCTGAATGAAGCAGAACAATTTGCAAAACAACACGGGTTTTCTGCGCTCGCGTGCATTGCGCGCACGGATCAAGAGCGATTTCCAACTGAGGCGTTTTTTGGACTGCACAATGCCCCCAGTGGATTGATGCCGCGTTTCAGTGTTGCAAAACCAAAAGAGGAACCAGCAGATCCCGCCCTCCCCGTTATTTCATTTGCACGGCGCGATACTGTGGATGATACGACGATCATTGCATCAACGGCGCCCCTGCCCGTCGAAGCCCGCCTAAGCCTAACATCAGAGCCAATCGCAACAACTGCAAAACCGATTGCGGCCACCAATGCCGCGATTATCGCCAAACAAAGTGCGTTGGGTGCCAAAGTTGCAGAGCGGCTTGCCGAAAACAATACCGGACACTCATGGCGCGCACCTATTTTGGTGCTGCTGTTGATTGCCTTAATCGGCGCAGCAGCCTGGAGCTTTTTGAATAACGAACCTGATATCGCGCAACCCGAAATAGAACTACTCGCACCTGCGGCCCAACAAAATGCCAATGCGAGCGATACCGCACCAAACGCGCCAATAACAACACCCCAAACGGAAAGTATTCCACGCGCACCTGTCACCGCAATGGCCCCACCCAGCCCCGATATTATTTCCACGGTTGAAACAGAAAGCGCGGTGTTGGACCCAGAGGGCGAGGCAGAGTTAGAATTTTCTGACCAAGGTCCAGCGGCAACATCGAACTATTCGGATTTGGTTCTGCCTTTCCTGACAGATCCCCAGATAATCCCAAATGATACACTCGAGCGCATATACATTGCATCTGGTGTTTGGGCGATTGATCCTGTGGCACCAACACTGCCAAACCAAGTCACGTTGGGGGATCTCTATGTTGCATCCATTGACAAACGTTTTGAACAACAAGATGCGATTGCATTAAGCCCGATAAAAAATCCATTTTCAGATGCAGTCGTGCAGTCGCCACCTTCACCAGCCCCAGAAGGGACAGTGTTTGTATTAGATGATCGTGGTTTGGTTTCCCCCTCCGTAGAAGGCACATTGTCACCTGATGGTCATCGTGTGTTTTCGGGTCTCCCAAAATTTCGTCCACCCGCGCGGCCAAATCTAAGCGATGAACCAGCCCCAGTTGTGATACGACTTACAAATACAGGCTTACCAATAAACGAGTTGAAACCACGCCTGCCACCAACGGTCGGCGAAGAAGCGGTGATTGTTTCACCAGCAGCTGGCATTCGCCCACGTCTGCGCCCAGATGATCTGGCAACCCCAGCCGCCATCACTGAGGTCATTGAGAGCATACAGACAACAACGCGTATGACATCGGTGAAACCACGGCTGCGCCCCAAAAACTTGAAAATCCCAGTACAAACTGCACGCACCCCAACTACGCGGAACCGTCCATCCGATGAAACGGTGACCCGACAGAATTCATCGACATTTGTCGCGTCCGAATCCACCATCAAAGACGGAATAAACCTGCGTAAAATCAACGTGATCGGTATTTATGGCAGTGGATCAAAGCGCCGCGCGTTGGTGCGCACCATCACAGGACGGCGTATCATGGTCGAAGTGGGTGATCGCCTAGATGGCGGGCGCGTTGCCGCCATCAGCGATAGTGAGCTGCGCTATGTCAAAAGTGGGCGCAACGTGGTGCTGAAAATCCCCAAAGGTTAGGCATTATTCTGCAGCAATTTCACCATTTTCGATCTGCTCACGTTCAATCGATTCAAATAGGGCTTTGAAATTACCCTCTCCGAAACCATCATCCCCTTTGCGTTGGATAAATTCAAAAAAGATCGGGCCAATCACGGTTTTGGAAAAAATCTGTAACAAAATTTTCGTCTCGCCCCCATCGACGACACCTTCGCCATCGATCAAGATGCCATGTTTTTGCATGCGATCTAACGGTTCTTGATGGCCTGCCACGCGCGCATGGCTTAGATCGTAATACGCTTGGGGTGGTCCTGACATGAACTTCACACCGTTGTCTGCGATTTGGTCAACACCGCTATAGATATCATCGCTTCCGACCGCGATGTGCTGTATTCCTTCGCCCTTGTATTTCTTTAAATAGGATACAATTTGCCCAGTTTCCCCACGATCTTCGTTAATTGGAATACGAATGCGACCACAGGGAGAAGATAACGCACGACTGAACAGTCCCGTATATTTGCCTTCGATATCGAAAAATCGGATTTCACGGAAATTGAACAAATCACCATAGAATTTGAACCATTTGTCCATATTCCCCTTAAACACATTATGCGTCAGGTGATCCAAGTAATAAAAACCAACCCCATTTGGGGTATCCTTAATGTGCCAATCATATTCTTTATCATAGGCGCTTTGATCGCCATAAGTATCCACAAAATAAAGCAAGGATCCACCAATCCCAACAATGGCAGGAACATCCAAACATTTGTCTTGCGCCGTATAGGGGGTCGCACCATTCGCCACGGCATGATCAAAGGCATGCTGCGCATCAACCACGCGCCATGCCATAGAGGATGCGCAGGGACCATGTTGTTGCACAAAACGTGCGGTAAATGATTTGGGATCTGCGTTCAGAACATACGTGATATCCCCTTGTTGCCATAATTCAATCTGACGGGATTTATGCGTTGCCGTATGAACATACCCCATTTGATTAAACAAACGGCGTAATACATCAGGACTAGGATGTGCGAATTCAACAAATTCAAATCCATCTGTTCCAGCAGGATTTTCATTAGAAATCAGTGATTTTGCAGCGTGATGAGGAAAGGGACCCATGAAATACTCCTATTTTCAACATATTGTCACGATATAGGTGCGTTTTTTGCGCAAATATCGCATATTTTTAATTTTATTTGCGTTTAATCTAGAATATTAAAAATAAATATGCGTATATTATGCACATGGATTCGATTGATAAGCAGCTTCTT
>CAXABH010000194.1:0-4410 GCA_963966925.1 uncultured Rhodobacterales bacterium | reverse complement strand
TACAAAACCACGACAGGCGAAACCTATGACGTAGGTGATTTTTCGCGCGTGTTAGACCATGCTGAAACAGCCTGTGATCGCGCAGGTTTTGAATCACGAAAATCTGCATCAGAGGCGGCAGGCAAGCTGCGCGGGCAGGGTTTGTGTTTTTATATTGAGTCGATTTTGGGCGACCCAAGCGAAAGCGCGCGCGTCGAATTTAACGACGATGGCACGGTCTGCATATTTGTTGGAACTCAGTCCAACGGGCAGGGGCACGAAACGGTTTACGCAAAATTCCTATCCGACCAGACGGGTATCCCACTGGAAAACATCATCGTTGTTCAGGGCGACAGTGATCTGATCAAACAGGGTGGCGGCACGGGTGGATCGCGTTCGGTCACTGTGCAAAACAACGCGACCTTGGCGACAGTGGATAAAATGATCGAAAGCTTTACCCTGTATCTTGCGGATAAAATGGGCGTTGCGGCTGAGGATATTTCATTTGACGATGAAACATTCCGCGCGGTGGGGTCAAACCTCACGCCGACCTTTCTCGAGGCAGCTAAAATGGCGCGCGAAGACGGGCGTGACGATCTGTTGATCCAAGAGGAGCGCGCAACGCTTGAGGCGCGTTCGTTCCCCAATGGGGCACACGTTGCAGAAGTCGAGATTGACCCTGAAACAGGGAAAACAGTGGTCGATCGCTATGTTGTGGTTGATGATTTTGGTAACCTTATCAATCCATTATTGGCAGAAGGTCAGGTGCACGGCGGTGTTGCACAGGGCCTTGGGCAGGCGCTTTGCGAACATGTTGTTTATGATGAAGATGGTCAGCTGTTGACCGCGACATTCATGGACTACGCAATGCCACGTGCGGTTGATATGCCATTTGTGAAATTTGAAACGGAACCCGTACCTTCTACGGCGAATATCATGGGGATGAAAGGTTGTGGTGAAGCAGGCACAGTGGGTGCAATGGCGGCTGTGGCCAATGCGGTGCAGGATGCATTGTGGGATCGTGGTGTTACCCAAGCGGATATGCCATTTACCCCCCATCGCGTGTGGCAATTATTAAATGACGCGCCAAAGGCTGCAGAATAGCGCACTTTCCCGTGTGCTTCGCTGGGCGGCGGGGCACACAAACACCGCCAAGGAAAGACCAAAGCGCCAACGCGCCCCCCGAACGCACATAATTTTAATCGATGGCACCCTATCGACCCTGAAAGAAGGGCACGAAACCCATATTGGGTGGCTTTATAAACAATTGGGTCAAAGCACGATCAGCACCAGTGTACATTACATTGCGGGGCTGCAATGGGGCAATTGGCGCACCAGTTGGCGCGTGTTGGTAGGGCGTGGGTTAAGTGCGCAAATCCAAGAATCCTACGGCGTTCTTGCAGCCCGTTACAGGCCCAGTGATCGTATTTATACGTTTGGATATTCGCGCGGTGCCTTTGCTGTGCGATCTCTGTCGGGTATGATCGACAGCGTTGGTTTGCTGCGACAGGAATTTGCCACGTCGCGTCATATGGATCGTGTTTGGCGGCGATATCGCGGGGCAAGGCGATCAGAGGATTTCAAATCCCGATATTGTTACGATGATGTCAAAATTAACATGATGGGAATTTTTGACACTGTCAGCGCGTTTAGTGTGAATTTACCCTGGTTTGCCCAAATACTGCCCGATAACTACAGTTTTCATAACCATCGTATTTCCGATTGTATTTTGGCAGGCTATCATGCGCTTGCTTTGGACGAAACGCGCGCGGCTTATGCTCCCGAACGGTGGGAAACGGATGAAGAGGGCGCGCGACACGAAATGCAGCAGGTTTGGTTTTCTGGGTCGCATGCTGATGTTGGAGGCCATTTACTGGGCGAAGAAGATGCGCGGCCTTTGTCAAATATTCCCCTAATTTGGATGATGGAACACGCCGAACGCCACGGTCTGCAATTGCCAACCGATTGGCGTGATGGGTTGCACGTCGATCCCAATGCGCCAAGCGTTGGGATGTCGCGTGGTTTGAGACGGCTGATTTGGGTGCGGATGAAACGTAAGGTTAAACCATCTTATTTTGAATGGATTCATCCCTCTGTGTCCGAACGCAATTGACACGCGCCTGGCCCCATCGCAGTGTGGCCAAAACGAACCGAGGGGCCCATGGACGAACACTACAGCGATGCACATTTGCGCGACATCCTAAAGCGGACAAAAAATATCGCCGTGGTCGGAGTAAGCCCAAACCCACAACGGCCCAGCTATTTTGTGGCCCGCTATTTGGGATTAAAGGGATTCAATGTGATTTCGGTAAACCCAGGGCATGCAGGAAAAGAACTGTTTGGTTCAAAAATCCGTGCGTCCCTTTCAGATATTGATGAACCCATTGATATGGTTGATATTTTCCGCAGATCAGATGCGGTGCCCCCGATTGTAGATGAGGCGATGGAACGGTTTACGGATCTAAAAACCATTTGGATGCAAATTGGTGTCACCCACGCCGAGGCTGCCGAAAAAGCGCGTGCGCAAGGCATTGATGTGATCATGAACCGATGCCCAAAAATCGAATATCAACGCCTGTTTTGGGAATTGAGGATGGCGGGTTTCAATACGGGTGTCATATCTTCTAAGTTAAGCTGAGTGAGACAATGGAAGCCTTGTTTGATGGCGTCTTTGCGGCCAACCGCGGTTTGCGCGGGATTTTATGTCAGTTTGTGCCTTTGTACTGATCATCCACGCGATGCTTTTTCGGCGATGCCTGATTGTCCCTGACGGCGGGCCAATTCGTTTACGACATCGCGCCATTCAACGCCGCGGGCGTGTAGCATGACCATCAGGTGAAATATCACATCTGCCGCTTCGCTGGTTAGGGCAGTGGGGTCGTTTTTAACGGCCTCAATAATTGCTTCAACCGCTTCTTCTCCGAATTTTTCGGCGCATTTTTCGGGGCCTTTTGCCATTAATTTTGCAGTCCAGCTTTCATCAGGATTGCTGGCGGCACGTTGTTTTACGGTTTCAAACAGATCATCTAGGGTCATCAATTCATCCTCATCGCAATGCCGGCGGCTTGCATATGCGCTTTGGCCTCTTGCACGGTATATTCCCCAAAGTGAAAGATCGAGGCCGCCAATACGGCGGATGCGCCGCCCTGGGTGACACCATCCACCAAATGGTCCAAATTGCCAACACCGCCTGATGCGATCACAGGAATGGACACCGCATCTGATATCGCGCGTGTCATTGGAAGGTTGAACCCAGATTTCGTGCCATCCCGATCCATCGAGGTCAGCAGGATTTCACCCGCCCCTTTTTCGGCAATCATTTGTGCAAATTCAACCGCATCAATGCCAGTGGGTTTGCGGCCCCCATGCGTGAACAATTCCCATTTTCCGGGCGCGACGGTTTTTGCATCAATCGCACAAACAATGCACTGGCTGCCAAAATGATCGGCCGCCTGACGCACCACATCAGGATTAGCTACAGCGGCAGAATTAAACGAAACCTTGTCCGCGCCAGCCAAGAGCAGGGCGCGCACATCCTCGACCGTGCGTACACCACCACCAACCGTTAGGGGGATAAAACACTGTTCCGCCGTGCGCCGCACCATATCAAACATGGTGCCGCGGTTTTCATGTGTTGCGTGGATGTCCAGAAAACAAATCTCATCCGCGCCCGCGGCATCATAACGCGCGGCCGCTTCGACAGGGTCGCCCGCATCGCGCAGGCCGACGAAATTCACGCCCTTAACCACGCGGCCATCGGCCACGTCCAAACAGGGAATTAGTCGAGTTTTAAGCATTCATCACCTGTAACGCTTGGCCCAGGTCAATCGCCCCATCATACAGCGCACGTCCCGAAATTGCCCCATCCAGGGGTGCCCCACAGGATTTTAACGCCTGAAGGTCCGCGATCGAAGACACGCCGCCTGAGGCGATCACAGGGATAGAAACCGCATTTGCCAAATCAGCAGTGGCCTGTACATTGGGCCCCTGCATCGCGCCGTCGCGGTTGATATCGGTATAGATGATCGCAGCAACACCCGCATCCTCGAACGATTTGGCCAAATCGGTGACCATCACATTTGTTTCTTCGGCCCACCCTTTGGTCGCAACCTTGCCATCGCGTGCATCAATGCCCACGGCCACATGCCCCGGAAATGCGCGCGCGGCCTCACGCACCAGATCAGGGTTTTCAACGGCAACAGTGCCCAAAATCACGCGCTGTAACCCCTTGTTCAGCCAGTTTTCAATTGTTGCCATATCGCGGATGCCACCGCCCAATTGTGCGGGGACTTTGCATTGGGACAAAATCGCTTCGACAGGGGCGGCATTCACAGGTTCGCCTTCAAATGCGCCGTTTAAATCGACCAGATGCAGCCATTCGCACCCCGCATCCACAAATTCACGCGCCTGCGCAGCTGGGTCAGTTTTAAA
>CAXABH010000193.1:0-4422 GCA_963966925.1 uncultured Rhodobacterales bacterium | reverse complement strand
CCTGCCTCACTAGACAAAGCTATTTTTTGCTGACAATCCAAAACAGGGGCCGACCGTGTCGCCGACTTAGTAAAAACACCTGCAACGGTGCTACCAGCATCTGCAACAGCCAACAGAACATCTGTGCGGCCCTCGTATTTAACCCCTGCAGCAGCAGTTGCAAACTGCACACCTTTGACCACTGGCAAATCAGGGAATGCTTTTGGCGCAAGCGGAGAAACCTTAGTAATTACAGCCATGTATCAGTCCATTTTCGAAATATCAGTTTTGATCGCATCCACATTTAGGGTTGTTTGATCAACGCGATCTACCGACGCACGATCAACCATCATTTTCACCCGATCTTCAATTGCGACTCGTTGTAGCTCGGCCGCAATTTCGCTGCTGACTTCTTCGAATGCTGGTGCCTGAACGGCGCGCATGTCATTCAAAATAATCACATGCCAACCGAACTGAGTTTGCACAGGCAACGGGGAAATTTCGCCAACTGTAAGGTTCACCACCGCTTGCTCAAACGGCGCAACCATCTGACCCTGACCAAACCACCCCAAGGCCCCACCATTCGGCCCAGATGGGCCTGTTGAGAACTCTTGTGCGAGTGCGGCAAAATCAGCGCCATCTGATAGCTGAGCAATCAGGTCTTGGGCTTGGTCTTCACTTTCCACCAGAATATGAGATGCGTTGTACTCGCGACCCAAATCTGCACTCTGATATGTTGCGTCATAATACGCGCGCAGCTTATCTGTAGTGGTGGCTTCATTCGTGATTTCATCAATCATCTGTGATGCAGTTAAAATGCGTCGCTCGTTATCCACAGCAAATTCGATATATTTTGCGTTCGGGTTCGCGGCCGCTTGGGCCAAGACTGTTTGCTGAATGATCTGCTCAACAATTCCTTGGAATACCTGTTCGGCAGGCAGGGTCTTATATTGCTGTGGCAGGGTATCGTAAACCATTACAACATGACCCATCTTAATCTCTTCACCGTTGACGGTCGCAACCACAGCATCCGAGTCAACCGATGACTGCGCGCTTGCCGCACCGCTCAATAACCCTGCTGCAACCGTTAAACTGGTCACTATCTGCAATAGTTTCATAGAAAACTCCTTTATTCGCCCTGTCGAATAGCCCGCGCCGTTGACACTTATTATTCGCCCCCTTACATCGCTAAGAGCAATATAAAAAGGCGCTATTTCTCTCTAATTGCTGCAAGAACGCCTAGCAAGGTAGGGAATGTAAAAATAGTGCGAGATGAACGGAGTGACTATGTTTGGTCTAGGAACAATTACGCGCAAGGTGTTTGGCACCCAAAATGACCGCAAAGTTAAATCCGTCCGACCGTTGATCGACAAAATTAATGCCCTGGAACCAGATTTCGAGGGCCTAACTGACGCGCAATTGATTGAAAAAACCGCCGAGTTTAAATCCCGTTATGAAAATGGCGAAACCCTTGACGCGCTATTGCCAGAGGCATTTGCCAACTGCCGCGAGGGTGCAAAACGTGCTTTGGGTCTGCGTGCATTTGACGTTCAATTGATTGGTGGTGTTTTTCTACATCGCGGCAACATTGCCGAAATGAAAACAGGTGAAGGAAAAACACTGGTTGCGACCTTTCCAGCGTATTTGAATGCATTGACTGGCCGTGGCGTGCATGTGGTTACGGTGAACGATTATCTGGCAAAACGTGATGCAGATTGGATGTCAAATGTCTTTAACGCATTAGGCATGACAACGGGCGTTGTAGTTCCACAACAAGAAGACGCCGAAAAATTAGCAGCCTACGCCTGCGACGTGACCTATGCCACAAACAACGAGTTAGGTTTTGACTATCTGCGCGACAACATGCGCGGCAGCATTGAAGAAATGGCCCAACGTGATCATCATTTCGCAATTGTGGATGAAGTTGACAGCATTCTGGTTGATGAGGCACGAACGCCCCTAATTATATCGGGACCTTCACAAGATCGTTCGGATCTATATGTAAAGATCAATCAATTGATCCCCGAACTCAATGATGAACACTTTACACTGGATGAAAAAACACGAAACGTCAGTTTTACTGATGACGGCAATGATTTCCTAGAAGAGATCCTTCATTTGCACGGTGTATTACCAGAGGGTCAATCACTTTACGATCCAGAGAGCACTACCATCGTTCATCACGTCAACCAAGGTCTGCGTGCCTTTAAACTCTTCACACGTGACAAAGATTACATCGTGCGCGACGGCCAGGTTGTTTTGATCGATGAATTTACTGGACGCATGATGGCAGGACGCCGTCTGTCAGATGGACTACACCAAGCGATCGAAGCCAAAGAAGGCTGCCAAATCCAGCCAGAAAATGTTACGCTGGCCAGTGTGACATTCCAAAACTACTTCCGTCTGTACGACAAATTGGGCGGGATGACAGGTACCGCCGCGACAGAAGCTGAAGAATTCATGGAAATTTACAAACTGGGTGTTGTAGAAATTCCAACAAATCGTCCGATTGCGCGCCTAGATGAGGATGATAAAGTATATCGTACGACCCAAGAAAAATACGATGCGATCGTCACAACAATCAAAGAAGCAAACGCAAAGGGTCAACCAATTTTGGTTGGAACAACATCGATTGAAAAATCGGAATTATTGTCCCAACAGCTGACCAATGCATCGATCAAACACAACGTTTTGAACGCGCGCCAGCATGAGCAAGAAGCGCAAATCGTTGCAGATGCTGGTAAATTAGGCGCCGTCACAATTGCGACCAACATGGCAGGCCGTGGTACGGACATCAAATTGGGCGGGAATGTCGAATTCAAAATCATGCAGGCTATCGCCGCTGATCCTGGTGGAAATCCAGACGAAATTCGTGCGCAAATTGAAGAAGCACACAAGACAGATGAACAGGCCGTAAAAGATGCCGGTGGTTTATTCGTATTAGCCACTGAACGTCATGAAAGTCGTCGTATTGATAATCAGTTGCGTGGCCGATCAGGTCGTCAGGGCGATCCGGGGCGTTCGTCATTCTTCCTAAGTTTAGATGATGATCTGATGCGCATTTTTGGATCAGAACGCCTAGATAAAATCTTGGGCACCTTGGGTATGCAAGAGGGCGAAGCCATTGAACATCCATGGGTCAACAAGTCGCTAGAGCGCGCGCAGGCCAAGGTCGAAGGTCGCAATTTTGATATCCGTAAACAGTTGCTAAAATTCGACGATGTCATGAACGATCAGCGTAAAGCGATTTTCGAACAGCGTTTGGACATTATGCGCTCTGAAGATCTTAGTGAAATCATCGTTGATATGCGCAACGATGTTATTGACGATCTTATCGAAACATACATGCCCCCCCGGTCATATGCTGACCAATGGGATACAGAAGGGTTGTATGCCGCCGTCATAGAAAACCTAAATTTGGACGTGCCCGTTATTACCTGGGCCGCAGAAGAAGGTGTTGATGATGATGTTCTAAGAGAACGACTAGAGGATGCCGCAGATCAACAACTTGCTGAGAAACAAGAGGCATTCGGCGCCGAGGGCTTTGCGCAGGTACAGCGCCAAGTATTACTCAGCACCATTGATAGCAAATGGCGTGAACATCTACTGATGCTAGAACATCTGCGTAGCGTCGTTAGCTTCCGCGGCTATGCACAACGCGATCCACTAAACGAATATAAAAACGAAGCATTCCAACTGTTTGAATCATTACTGAACGGCTTGCGCGTCGATGTAACTCAACAAATTGGTCGCATACGTCCGTTGTCCGAAGAGGAACGCCAAGCGATGATGCAGCAGATGCTGGCTCAACAAATGCAAGCACAAGTCGCACAACAAGGCACAGCTGAAGAAAACACCGAAGCATTGGATGTATCTGAACTGCCAGAGGGCTGGGAGCAGACTGGCCGCAATGAAGCCTGCCCCTGTGGTTCAGGCAAAAAGTTCAAACATTGCCATGGTCGCCTTACATAATCCAAAGCACCGACAAGAAAAGTTAACGTTTTGTTAACCTCTTTGTCAAAATTCGGACCAAGTATGGAATGCCATTGAAATATTTTCTTGTCAGCGCCACATGAGCGCCCTTTTCCTGCGCGACACTCCAGTTGGGTTGAAGAAGGGAAAATCTTATGTATTCGTTGTTTTCGTGGCCTAAGATGCTTGGACTATGTGCTTTGCTGGCATTTACAGCAGGTGCTGTTTTGCAGGAAATGTCACCACGCTCTGACCTATATAATTCACGAGCAGAAAATACCGTATTTGATTTGGAATTATCCAATATCACCTATGCCTCAGCACAGTTTAACTACAGAAATTATGGTCCTTTTGGGGATACTGATCCGCGATTAGGAAATGCAACGACGCCGCGTCCTAAACACGACTTGGTCAAACCGGAAATTGCCCTTAACGTGGATTCTGGCTGTGACAGCATCGTTGAAACAACTG
>CAXABH010000192.1:0-4437 GCA_963966925.1 uncultured Rhodobacterales bacterium | reverse complement strand
GAACGCACAGGTCACAAAACACCTAAAATAAAAGCGCATAAACACTCGCCCTTCACCCTTTTCAAAAAAGGATACAGAAAAGCTCATGTTGGGGTCAACTTACAACCTTGTAATCAGACAGGGCAAACGACCCAATAATCTAAGTCTAGCAATACATCAGAATTGTATTTTCCACCTTCATCGCGCAGCTCTTTGGGGTGGGTGCCTTTGGTTGCCACCAAACGAAGACGCAATAGCCCGACCCCCGGATAATCCGTGTCAGCACGATCCAAGACTTCCGACCATGCTTTGACAGTATCGCCCGAAAAACACGGATTTGCATGTGCACCGCCATTTAGCCCAACAATCATTTGCGCATTTGCCAAACCGTTGAATGACAACGTCCGCGCCAGCGAAATCACATGCCCACCATAGATCAGGCGTTGGCCATCGGGACGGAAAGTTGCGTCAAAATGCACCTTAGCCGTATTTTGCCACAGGCGCGTTGCCATCATATGCTCGGCTTCTTCTATGGTGACACCATCAACATGATCAATGATTTCACCCACTTGATAATCCGACCACCGGTGCGGCTCTCCTGCCAGTGTGAAGTCGTAATTTGAAAAATCTAATCCATCAGGCAGCACCAAATCACTGGGGCCTAGGACCTTGGCCAATTCCGGAACCACCGGATCGGGTGCGGGTGCGTCAACATCACGTTTGCGCACCATCACCCAACGTACATATTCCATGACCACATCATCATTTTGATTTAGCCCTTGGGTACGCACATAAACCACGCCCGTTTTGCCATTGGAATTTTGTTTCAATCCAATCACTGTTGAACGGGATCGCAGTGTATCACCCTCATAAACAGGTAATATCCAGCGCCCCTCTGCGTATCCTAAGTTGGCGACAGCATTCAGTGAAATATCAGGAACTGTTTTGCCAAAAACCACATGGAACGCCGCCAAATCATCAATAGGAGATTTAACAAGACCACACCCGCGTGCAAATTCATCCGAAGAATACACAGCGTGGCGCGCAGGATATAGCGCATGATACATCGCGCGTTCCCCACCTGATACGGTGCGTGGAACGGCATGATCAATCACTTGGCCAATGCTGTAGTCTTCAAAAAAACGACCCGGGTTGGTCTTGGTCATTATTGCTCTCCTAGTTTCATATCAGGCGAATATTCCGCCGTGACGTGTTTTATAACGGCTTGTGCACAACGCATTTTGCCACTGTTTTGATCAAAGGCGTACTGTGGATCCCCATAAAGTTCCCAGCCCTTGGTAAGGGCTAGGGTCACTTTGTGACAAAACTCAGAGGTATCCTCTTCGGTCAGTAAGCGATAAAGCGTACTCATGCGTCACCCGGGAAATGGATTGACGCCAAGCGCCATGTGAATGCCAACCATAACGGCGAAGGTCACAACTGTGATTACGATGAAAATGACATCGCGCCCCTTGTCACCAGGTGCCGGACGCTCCCACGGTTCTGCACGATTGATCATGATCACTGATCCAACAGCCCATGCCAGCATGCCACCGAACAAAACGATTGAGGCCAAATCGCCATTTACCAATAGGTGTGCCACTGACCACAATTTAACAGATGTCAGCATGGGATGGCGCATACGACCGCGCAAGCGGCCCTTGGTGTGTGACATCGCAAACACTGCTACGGCCACAACCATCAATAAATTGTTCAGGTGCACCATAAAAGATGGCGGCGTCCAAACTGAAATTATCGGGGCGCCGCGATACCCAATAATCATCAAAACCAATCCTGCCAATAACAGAACGGCAACAATGCCCTTGCCCGGATCTCCAAGTGATGCCCGTAAATCAGGCGCTAAACGTTTGAACCAATGGGCTAAAATCCACAGTGCCAAGCCGATAATAAGTAGTGTCATGTGTTACTCCGCATTTAGATCAGCAATGGCTGCTGCCTTTGCCAAAGTTTTCTTTGCGGTTTCAACATGCAGGTTTTCTACAATTTTACCATCAACAACTGCGACCCCCTGCCCAGATTTTTCAATTTCTTCGAAGGCTTCAATCTGGCGATGGGCCAGATCCAGTTCCGCCTGACTGGGCGCAAAACATCCATTTGTGATCGAAATTTCGGCTGGATGGATCAGTGTTTTTCCGTCAAATCCCAGATCACGCCCCTGCTCACACTCTGCGCGCAATCCCTCTTCATCTTTGAACTGGTTATAAACACCATCCACGGCAATCACATCATGTCCGCGCGCCGCGAGAAGCATCATTTGTAACGACATTTGCATCGGCAAACGATCGGGTCGTGTTCGGCAATTCAATTCCTTGGCCAGATCATTCGTCCCCGCCACGAACCCTTCTAGTGCAGGGTGCGCAGCGATTTCATTTGAATTCAAGACACCTGCAGGTGTTTCAATCATCGCCCAGATCGGCGTGTCCTTACCCAACAATGCCTGCACGGCGTCAATATCCGCGGCGCTGTTGACCTTGGGAACCAAAATTGCATCGGCAGGCGCATCCCGCAGCGCAGCAAGATCCGCGGCACCCCATTCGGTGTCTAATCCATTGATGCGTATAATTTTGTAACGGCTGCCATAGCCACCATGATCCAAAGCGGATTTCAGCGTTGTGCGCGCCTCAACCTTGGCATCAGGGGAAACCGCATCTTCCAGATCAAAAATGATCGCATCCACAGGCAAACCGCGGGCCTTTTCCAATGCGCGCTCCTTTGATCCAGGGATATACAGAACTGATCGGAAGGGGCGCATTTGTGTCGTCATGGATCTGTCTCCGCAATAATCTTGCGCAGTGATATTCATTTTCGAACTAAAAGTTCAACCCCAAAAATGCCGCAACGCAGAAATTATATCACCGCCATCCAAATAAGACGCAGACCAGTGACCGTTAATAGCGTGTAAGTCAGTGCAAAAAACAAACGATCAGACACCCAATTATGCGCCTTTACCCCCATCCAAACCCCCAGCAGCGCAAATGGTGCAAGCGCCACATTCAGTGTAAGAGTTTCCAAGGTGAACAAGCCAAGGAAGGCATATGGCACAGCCTTGGCCAAATTGATGGCCCAAAATATCAGCACAGTTGTGGCTTGAAACTCTGTTTTATTCGGTTGCTTTGACAACAAATATACCGCCGCAGGCGGACCACCTGCATGACTAACAAAACTGGTAAATCCAGCCAGCGCACCCGCCAACAAACCTGCCCAGTCCGGCATTTGACGCTTTGCCTGTTTCAATACCCCAGAACGTTGTCCCAGTTGCCAAAGAACAAAGCCCAGCGCAATACCCCCAATTAAAATACGAAATACATCTGCATTTGTTCGACTGTATAGCCATGCCCCCAATGCCACCCCAGGCAGACTACCTAGGATCAAAATTATACTTTCGCGGTTCAACCATTTTTTCCAATAAGGCTTTAGCGAAGTCACATCCATCAGCATCAACAAAGGCAACATGATCCCAATCGCCTGCCCCGGTTCAATAACCGTCGCAAGAATCGCTGCCGCCGCAAACGCCGCCCCCGAACCAAATCCGCCCTTTGAGATACCCGCAAACACCACTGCAAGCGCGGCAATCGAAAAAAAACCAATGTCAAACATAACAGCAGTATTCAGGCATAAATATTGGTTTTGCAAATGGAATAAGGCGCACGGAATTCTTTTGCATACATCGCACCCAGCTGCGCCGCAGTGCAGCACCCTTGCGAATTATTTGAAAACAGACTAGGCCAGCGCGCACAACAACCTAGGACCGGAGAATTTTTCATGGCCAGACCTAAAATCGCGCTTATCGGCGCTGGACAAATCGGCGGCACGCTTGCCCACCTAGCAGCAATCAAAGAATTGGGCGACGTTGTTTTGTTCGACATCGCAGAAGGTACACCAGAAGGTAAAGCATTAGACATTGCAGAGTCTGGTCCATCCGAAGGATTTGACGCAGTCATGAAGGGGACACAATCATACGCAGACATCGCAGATGCAGATGTTTGTATTGTAACAGCGGGTGTTCCACGCAAACCTGGCATGAGCCGTGATGATCTATTGGGCATCAATCTGAAAGTTATGAAATCTGTCGGCGAAGGCATTCGTGACAACGCACCAAACGCATTTGTGATCTGCATCACGAACCCATTGGACGCCATGGTTTGGGCGCTGCGCGAATTCTCTGGCCTACCACACAACAAAGTTGTGGGTATGGCAGGCGTTTTAGATAGCGCACGTTTCCGTCACTTCCTATCACTGGAATTCAATGTCTCGATGCGCGATGTAACTGCATTTGTTTTGGGCGGTCACGGCGACACAATGGTTCCTTTGGCGCGCTATTCAACGGTTGCGGGTATCCCTCTACCAGATTTGGTATCAATGGGATGGACGACGCAGGATAAATTGGATGCGATCGTACAGCGCACACGCGACGGCGGTGCAGAAATCGTTGGATTG
>CAXABH010000191.1:0-4437 GCA_963966925.1 uncultured Rhodobacterales bacterium | reverse complement strand
TGGTTCAAAGAATATTACATGTTGCCAATGTGTGGCGCGATTTGGTCAACACCGCTTGCGGACATTGATAAATTCCCTTCTAAATCCCTCGTTCAATTTTTCCGCAACCATGGATTATTAGCGGGTGGACAAACGCATGACTGGTGGACCGTTGACGGTGGCAGTCGTGAATATGTCTCTCGGATTGAAGCTGCGCTTTTGAAAAATGGGGCGACCATTCAGGTAGGGGCACCTGTGCTGGGTGTTACACGTGGTCCGCTGGATAGTTCGGTGCACATTGATGGGCATAGTTTTGATGGGTTTGATGAAATTATTTTTGCGACCCATTCAGATCAGGCTTTGCGTATCTTAGGTTCTGGTGCAACTCAGGATGAAAAGAGCGCACTTGGATCCGTGCAATACCAAAACAATCGCGCGGTGCTGCATCGGGATATTCGGCAAATGCCACAACGACGCGCGTGCTGGTCAAGTTGGGTGTACCGCTCTCAACAGGGTAGCATTGGGGTAACCTACTGGATGAACCTTTTGCAGGGTATTCCAGAGAATGATCCACTGTTTGTGACACTTAATCCAGCAGACGACATTCCGGACGAATTAATATACGATGACGTGCAGTTTGCACATCCTTTGTTTGACGCAGCAGCAATTCGTGCGCAAACTATGATTAAAAATATGCAAGGAGCAAACCGAACATGGTTTGCTGGCGCTTACAACCGTCATGGTTTCCATGAAGATGGGATAGCAAGCGCCATGCGAGTGATCCGCGCTATGAATGCGCAAGAACTATTGAAAGGTGATCACCATGAAATTCACGGACAACGCGCTGAAGTCTCGGTTCCTGTCAGCGTGTGAGGGTGTGACCTCTGGTATTGTTGTTATCAAAACGCCAGAAGGTGACACGCATCGTTTTGGATCGTCAGGCGAAGAAGCGGTTCTTGAAATTCACGATTGGGCAGTCGTTAGCGCGATGGCCGCACGTGGCCAAATTGGATTAGGCGAAACATATGTTCACGGACTGTGGGACACGCCGTCGATAGAAAGCATTATCCGTGTTGGACTGGCCAATCGCGATACATTTTCTGATTTCGACGACGCTTCTTGGCTGAACTCAATAAAATACCAAATCATAGACCGCGTTGTTCGGGCGAATTCCAAATCGGGATCACGCAAGAACATCTATGCCCACTACGATGTTGGAAATGAGTTCTATCAACTTTGGTTGGATGAAACGATGATGTATTCATCGGGGATTTATAATGATCCTGGCGATGATTTGATTGCTACGCAACATCGCAAAAATGATCGCGCGTTGTCACGTCTGACCGATAAAGAAGGCATCTTGGAAATCGGCTGTGGTTGGGGTGGTTTTGCCGAGCGCGCTGCGGATCAGGGACGCCAGGTAACGGGGATTACAGTTTCAAAAGCGCAGCGCAGTTACGCGGATGCGCGATTAGATGGTCGTGCAGACATCCAATTTTGTGATTATCGGGATGTGAACGGTAAATACGATAATATCGTTTCAATTGAAATGATCGAAGCCGTTGGTCAACGTTACTGGCCAAGTTATTTTGGAGCAATAAAACAAAACTTGGCAGAAGGCGGACGCGCGCTGGTCCAAGCGATCACAGTACCAGATGAATTTTTTGATTATTACGCCAAAGGCTCTGACTACATCCGCCAGCATGTTTTCCCTGGTGGACTGTTACTATCGAACAGCCACATTGCGAAACAGGCTGCAAGTGTCGGCCTGACTGTAAAAGACAATTTTGAATTTGGTCAGTCCTATGCGCTTACATGTCGAACCTGGTCAGAACGCTTGGTGGATAAAACAGATAAAATTAAGGGACTGGGGTACGACGATCCGTTCTTGCGCCATTGGAAATTTTATTTGGATATATGTGCTGCTGCATTTTCAGTAGGGCACACTCAGGTGGTACAAGTCGAATTGGCACATGCCGAGCGCGCTTGAAAATGCCAACTAAAAATCTAGGTCTATAACAAACAAAATTGTGGCCACAGTCAATTCGGAGTATCGTGACGATGAAATTGCTTACGATTATATTAGTCATATTGCTTGCTGCGATCGGCGTGAAAACACGGCTGTTTAGTTTTTCGTCACAGTCACCCAAGGATTATGCACAAACAGGCCCTTTGTTTGTTCTTGATGAACATTTAAGCGGACCAATTTTATCTGAGGGCATCATTTATGGTCCCACTGGCAAAGTTGGCGTGACATTTGTTGCAAACATGGTGGGAACTTGGGACGGAGATAGCGGAACCCTAGCTGAAAGCTTTTCCTATTCAAACGGAAAAACCCAAGAGAGAAAATGGTTTCTGAAAAAGGGTCCAGGCAACACTTTTACCGCTACTGCGGATGACATTATTGGCACAGCGCAGGGCGAGGTTTCGGGATCTTCAATTCAGTTGAAATATCGCATTGTGCTTCCAAAAGATTCTGGTGGGCATACATTGGATGTCACCGATTGGCTTTATTTGGCTGAAAATGGTGCGATTTTAAATAGATCTGAAATGCGTAAGTTTGGGATCAAGGTTGCCGAGTTGGTCGCAACGATGCGTCCTGATCATTCCATCGTATCGCAACTAGCGCCTGTTATGAATGGGGCTGCGGAACAAGAACACGCACCAGTGAACTAAACAGGTTTGTACCGTCGGAGAAAACATCTTATTGGTATGCGCGCAGTGTATCTGGGATGAAGCCAATGGATTATATCAAACTTGCATGCCTGAAATGTGGTCAGGGAAACCGCGTTCCCAATGATAAGGTATATCAGGGTCCAAAATGTGCCAGTTGTGGTGCGGGTTTAATGCCGTCCAAAGTGTCTGAGTTATCGCCAAAGATATTTGATAAGGCAAAAGCCCTTGATGATGCTTTGCTAGTGGTTGATTTTTGGGCGCCATGGTGTGGCCCATGTAAAACGATGGCACCAGAGTTTGAAAAGGCAGCATCCAAATTATCTGGAAACGCGCGGCTGGCCAAACTGAACACTGAAAAATACCAAAGCGTTGCAACAAAATTGGGCATTCGCGGGATCCCAACATTGATTGGGTATCGTGATGGCAAAGAAGTGTTTCGCAAATCAGGCGCCATGCCTGCACAACAAATAGAGATGTTGATTAAAACACACGCCAAGTAAGGATTAACACACTTGAGCAAGGCAATAATAGGCCTGCACGTGTTCTTTGGTCATATATGCCTCTTTGTTTAGCTTTGCGATGTTCCACAATTTATCGCCCGTAATACTTTGAATTTCTCGATCAAATCCAAGGCTGTGATAAACGCCTTCGTTGATGGTGAAACACAAGTATCCACTTGGTTTTGTGACCCTGATTAGTTCGCGAATAGCATGGGTTTTGACATGCCCGTGGGTGAAAAGGCCAGCACTGATGATCGCATCATATGTGTCATTTTGTATTGGTAGTGGGTCATTGAGACTGTATTGAAAAAGGTTAGTATAACCGCGTATTTTCGCGTGCTGCAGCATTTCAGCCGACAGATCAACGCCGTCAAACCTGTGATATCCCCTTTTTGCAAGCTCTGCTCCAACAAGTCCTGTGCCACAGCCAGCATCAAGGATTTTTGCTTGTTTTCCAACAACAGTTGATAGGATTTCCACTGTCTTTGGTTGGGACACAGTTCCCAGGGTTGCATCGTTATCGTGATCGTAATCAGCGGCCCAGCCATCATAGACCACGCGCAGGGCATCGTCATTGTCGGGATTATCGACGTTCAATTTTTGATAGTGATCCAATCCCTGTTTGGTCATTTCAAATCCCCGCAACCATTGTCGTCATAGGTTTTTAGGGCATTTTGTTGATAAAGCGAAACGTCCATAATATAGCGTCCATCCGTTTCCTGAAGGATGTGGCGTTCGACAACACCGCGCACTTGTTCATAAAGCATACCAATGACAAAATCTTCGCTGGGGCCTGCATTTAAATAGTATCCCCAATTTTCAGGTGCGTTTTCTAACCAGTCCTGCTGGTTTGCACCCTTAAATTTTTCGATTTCAGCCATCATAAGACGCGCCTCTTTTATCCCTGTCCAAACATGGTTTTCGTGTTGCTCTAATAACTGTGCACCATCTGTATCAGCCATATAAGGAATGACATGATGACAATAAAAATGTTGATATGCTAATTGCGCTTTTTGTCCTGCCTCTTGTGCAAAGGCGGGCGCACAAAAAAGTGACGTTATGATTGTAAGTCGCACAAGCATGGAAGCAGTCCTATCATTCTATTTTTCCAGAGCGCCGCGATTTTACTTCTGCTCTGATTTTTTTGGATTTCAAACGCCGTTCGATCGCGCCACGGCTTGGCTTTGTTGGACGACGTCGCTTTGGAACGACCAAAGCCTTTTGGACTAGTTCCTTTAATCGATCATGCGCGATTTCACGGTTGCGAATTTGACTGCGTGTT
>CAXABH010000190.1:0-4466 GCA_963966925.1 uncultured Rhodobacterales bacterium | reverse complement strand
ACATGTCCGCGTTTTGTGAATTTCAGAGCGTTGTTTATAAGATTACTGATGATTTGCCCAATTTTGTGTGGGTCAGTGGATACAAGTGATTCTAGTGTTTCGCCCCATTCAACTGTCAGTTCATTTTTGTTTACATGGGCCAGATCTGCATGCTCGTCCACAACTTGATCAATTAGCTGGCGTAAATCGAACGGCTCTTCTATTGGGTCAATGCGACCCGCCTCTAGGTGTGCGATGTCTAATACGTCATTTACGTGGTGTTGTAGCTCTGATGCGGACTGGCGTAGCGTGCTGATGTATTTGCTTTGGGTCTGTGACAGTTCTGTCGCTTCCAATAATTCAATTGCGCCTGTTACCCCATTCAGTGGTGTGCGCATTTCATGGCTCATAATCGCTAGGAAGTCTGCCTTGGCTTGTTCACTTTTTAAGGCTTTGTCTCGTGCTTTTACCAATTCTTCTTTTGCTGCGACCTCTTCACTGATATCTCGCAAAAAACTGATAAACAGATTTTCGCCATTTTGGGTTATGACATCTAAGGATAGTTCGACTGGAAACTGACGCCCTTTATTGTCTCGTGCGTCTAACTTGACGCGCCCTGATCCAATGACACGTTTCGCGTTCGATGTTAAAAAACGATCCATGCCGGCCTTGTGCGCACGCCGATATTGTTCCGGAATGATCAGTTCGGCAATATCTTGGCCAATTGCTTCTGACATGCTGTAGCCGAAAATGCGTTCGGCTGCCGCGTTGTATTTTCGGATTAGTCCGTGTTCATCTGCAACGACCACTGCGTCTAACGTTGTGGATAGTATTGTTTCAGACCAAAGTTTGGCCTGTTCACTGTGCTTGGCGCGTCGCTCGCTTAATACATGGGTGCGCATAAACAATCCCGTTCCGACAAATAACGTGACGAACATGATGGCGGCAAAAAGTGCAAATTGATTGACGGCCTGTGACAGACCGAGTTGTCGCGACACACGCACGTCGGTTAAATACTGGGTCATGTCCACTGATAGACTGTGCAGTTTTTGACTTTGGAGCTTCAATGTTTCAGACAGGATGTCTGTATTAAGTTGCCGGGACGTGTCGACCGGCAGCGAAATCAGCGTTTTGTCGATTTCATCTAGTACCGCAATAACCCGCGCTTCGAGGGGTTTGTCTGTTATAACGTTATGAGCAAGCACCACAGAAATACTGTGTTTGATATCAGATTTGACCTGATTTGGATTATGATCCTGCCTGTCGTCAGAGTATACAAGACGTAAACGTTCATGATCCAAGCGAAGATTGCCTAAATACAGATCAATTGAGCTGACATCGATTTGGCGAAATTTGGATAAATCTGCATACACTTTTAACCCAATAGCGCCTGTTGCTAATGCGCAAAAAGTTAACGTTACGCCCAACGCAAGCATGCGCATAGTTTGCATCATTCTGCTAAAACTGAGAGTGTCCACTTATCTAGACTTTCACTATAAATTTTTTAGAACTGGAACTGGCAAGAGTTATCCAAGTCTTAAATTTCACCATCATGCTTTGCTGGATCGTGTGATGGGGGTTGGTCTAGACCAGTGTCTAACCCATTTTCGTAAATCGTTTTAGTTCGTAGAGACCGCATTGTTTTTCATTAACCCTAAGGAGTATTTAGATAGCGAAAGTAATATTCATAGTTTGCGGCTAATCCGAATGGATATAACGGATATATCCCTATTCATAAGGGTATATTCAGGTAAATTTCCTAACGTTTTGCACCTGAACGTTGCGCATTTGCATCAGTAAATACAGCATATTTACTGTCGCGGCCCTAAAGGTTGGTTTGAGGGTAAAGTGGGGCGAGATTCATATTAATTTGAGAAAGTATTGAACTGTCCAACTCATTTTATACACAGGCAAACAAACGTTTTAATTTGATTATCAATATGGATAATTAATTAACGTTTTTGTGCATTTATCAGAGCATTTTAACTATGAAGTTATCAAAATTTGTTACTCAGTCGGTCTATCATTGCAATTCCATAGGGTATAATCAATCCTAAAGGATATGCTGGAAAATATCTCATATTCAAAATTCTGTATTGTCCAGTGTTCTGCTGTGTTAGTCAGGATATTGAAGGTATCAAAGATATAAAATTGGTGATGAAATGAAAATTCTTATTGCAGACGATCACGATTTACTGCGTGATACATTGGTTATGTTTTTGGAAGGTGAAGGTAATATTGAAACAGTCACTGCTTCTGATCTGGATGGCGCAATGGCACTGCTTGAGTCACAAGGTCCTTTTGACTTAGTTATGTTGGATTATAACATGCCCGGCATGCAGGGGCTTACAGGTCTAAAAACTGCTTTGGCATATAATGGTGGCCAAAAGGTTGCATTGATGTCTGGCATCGCAACCAAATCCGTTGCTGAAGATGCATTGGCAGAGGGCGCTGCGGGTTTTGTACCAAAAACACTTTCGGCAAAATCACTCGTAAATGCTGTGCGTTTTATGGCAATGGGCGAACAATACGCGCCAATCGATTTCATGACACAAGAGGAAGAAGCCGCCGCCCCAAACCCACTGGCTGAAAAATTATCACGTCGTGAATTGCAAGTTCTTGAAGGGCTGTCAAAGGGTAAGTCCAACAAAGAAATTGCACGTGATTTAGATTTACAAGAGCCTACAATTAAGCTGCACGTTAAAACCCTTTATCGAAAAATTGGTGCGGCAAACAGAACGCAAGCGGCACTCCTTGCGAAAGAGCAGGGGTTATTCTAGCACTCCTCAGAGTGACAATTGGTATGAAAGGCGGTAAGTGATTTTCACGACCGCCTTTTATCTTTGGGATAGGATGACTTTGGATTGTTTTAAACCTCATCCAGACGCTCAATTTATTGATCTGTCTCCAAATGGGTGTCAGGCCACACTCTTGGACAGTTTTTGGGGAATTCTCTTTACGGGCCAAGAGCCTGTCATCGGTTTAAACGGTGTGCGCGCAGGCGACACCCCATTGGATAGTGGCTTTTTCCAATGTGAAACGGGTGGCACATCGGGGCAGCCAAAGCGTATTCGCAGAACCACAAAAAGTTGGCTGACCAGCATCCGCGTTATTTCGCAAAAATATAGCAATTCCGCACAATGTTATGGCATTTTGGGGCATTTGGGACACTCGCTTGCGTTTTATGCAGCGGTTGAGGCGCAGGTTATCGGAAAACGCTGTGTTTGCGTCGCTGGCAGATCCCCTAAGGAGCAAGCAAAAGAATTCGCAAAAGCCGGTGTGGATGTGATCTATGCCACACCAACTCAAATGCGTTTATTGACCAAATCACGGCTTGCATTGGAACATGTGCGCTTGGTCTTTATTGGGGGTGGTCGGCTTGATCCAGAGACACGTGCGCGGGTTCAAAGCCTTGCTCCAAATGCGCAGGTGATGCAGTTTTACGGGGCTGGCGAAACCAGTTTTGTCACACTCGCAGAACCACATCACGATCCCGCGTCGGTTGGCGTTGCATTTCCAGGTGTTGATATCGACATTCGCAATGCAAACAGTGATGGTATCGGGGAATTGTGGGTGCGTTCGCCTTATTTATTTTCCGAATATGCCCTGGGCCAATCGTCTGACACCTGTTGGCAGGATGATTGGTTGACGATTGGTGAATTAGGAAAAATTGACAGTTTGGGACAGCTATTTTTATCTGGGCGAAAATCACGGGTATTCACAGTTGCGGATAAAACCATTTACCCAGAGGACATAGAAGATTATCTAAATGGACATACCGAAATTCTTGCATCAGCGGTTTTCCCGATCAAAGATACGTTGCGGGGTGCGCGGATTTATGTCGCGCTGTGTTCAGATCAAACAGATGACGAAAATCTAAAGCGGATTTTAAGTGTATTGAAGGAACGTGGTTTAATCGTAGAGCGTTGGCGTTCTTATGGAACAGGCCAGTGGCCTATTTTGGTATCAGGAAAGCCAGATTATCAAGCATTGCTGGCAACAGCGTCGGAGGATGCATGGCAAAAATTATAGCAGCATTGCGTTCGGCGGTTGTGCCCCGGGCAGGTGCATTTTCGCATTTGTCCTTGCATGAATTGGCAGCACCCGTAGTTCAAAATGTTGTTCGCGCTGCGGGCATTGGCACGGATCAGGTGGATGAACTGATTGTATCAAACGCATTGGGGGCTGGTGGAAACCCTGCGCGGGTTTGTGCATTGGCTGCGGGTCTACCTGTTGGCGTTGCTGGCCTGTCAATTGATCGGCAATGTGTCGGAGGGTTGGATGCAATTATACGTGCTGCAGATATGGTGGATATGGGGCGTGCCCGCGTTGTTGTCGCGGGTGGTGTAGAAAGTTACTCGCGCCGACCAATACGTTTGCGCAGTGATCATGGTGCTGATGTTGGTGTCGCCTACGATCGCCCTGCCTTTGCGCCAGAACCCGCCCTTGATCCAGATCCGCATGTTGCCATGGCAACGCCGGCAGCA
>CAXABH010000189.1:0-4486 GCA_963966925.1 uncultured Rhodobacterales bacterium | reverse complement strand
TGCCTGTGCGATTGTGCGCATGCGATCAGGTGTTTGTTTACTAATCGCTTTGATCACGGCTGACTTCTCGGGGGCCCCTTCGATGTCGACTTCGTCAAAACCTGTTAGGCCCGTTTCCATCGAAGCAAGCGCTTTTTGCAATGATTCATGGATTGTACGGCCGATGGCCATTGCCTCGCCAACTGACTTCATCGCAGTTGTTAGATAAGGTTCGGATCCTTGAAATTTTTCGAATGCAAACCGCGGGATTTTTGTAACGACATAATCAATTGTTGGCTCAAAGGACGCTGGCGTGACCTTAGTAATGTCGTTGTCCAATTCGTCCAATGTATAACCAACAGCCAATTTTGCTGCAATTTTTGCAATTGGGAAACCGGTCGCCTTTGATGCCAGTGCAGATGAACGTGAAACGCGCGGATTCATCTCGATGACAACCATACGTCCGTCCTCTGGGTTAATGGCCCACTGAACATTTGATCCACCCGTTTCAACACCAATTTCACGCAAAACGGCAATCGACCCATTCCGCATGATTTGATATTCTTTGTCCGTAAGCGTCAAAGCTGGGGCGACAGTGATCGAGTCACCTGTGTGAACGCCCATTGGATCCACGTTTTCGATCGAACAAACAATGATGGCATTGTCCGCTTTGTCACGGACAACCTCCATCTCGAATTCCTTCCAACCTAGTAGAGATTCATCAACGAGAATTTGATTAACAGGCGATGCGTCCATACCAGTGCGGCAGTAATATTCATAATCTTCGCGGTTGTATGCAACACCACCACCAGTTCCACCCAGTGTAAATGCAGGGCGGATAATCGCAGGCAGACCAATTTCATCTAATGCATCCACTGCAATGCGAACGCCTTCGTTCAGATCCGTGGTTCCATCTTCTTTCTTTGGTGCGGTTACAATTGTTGCCTTTGGATTCTCCAGTCCGATGCGATCCATCGCTTCGCGGAATAATGCGCGATCCTCGGCCATTTCAATCGCATCACGTTTCGCGCCAATCATTTCCACGCCAAATTTGTCCAGCACTCCCATTTCCTCTAGTGAAAGCGCCGTGTTCAATCCCGTTTGACCACCCATCGTCGGAAGCAGCGCATCTGGACGCTCTTTCTCAATAATCTTTGCAACAATTTCAGGTGTAATAGGTTCGATGTACGTTGCATCCGCCATACCGGGATCCGTCATGATCGTCGCTGGGTTCGAATTGACGAGGATTACACGATACCCCTCTTCGCGCAGCGCTTTACACGCTTGGGCGCCTGAATAGTCAAATTCGCAGGCCTGACCGATCACAATTGGACCAGCGCCGATGATCATGATGGATGAAATATCGGTTCTTTTGGGCATTGGGGACCTCGGTATGTAAGCAGCAACAACATCGCGCGCAAAGGTGTGCGCGCAAATTGTCCTGCGTTATACGCATCTTGATCCAAGGTTCAAGGCCAATCGGTTTAATATGTACTGTTTCACATATCTTTTCTGCTTGCTTTTTAATTAAGCAAGAAGCGCAAAGCACATGTTAAGCAATCTTAATGAGCTACATAAGGTCTGCAAATTCTTGTGCTGATCGCCTGACGTGACAAATAGGCGACGCGCTAAAGTCACGAATAAAGTTTACAATCGCAACACGCGCAGTTTCATATTCAACAACTGAAAACGTAAAAGTTGCCGTTGTGTTGTCTTCTTGTTGTCCACGGTAAAACCCCAACGCGGAATCTATCAAAAACGCTGACAGTTCCGCACGTATGAATTCAACCTCTGCAGCCGCAAATGTGTTAATTGGCATAGATACATCCAGAACGTCCATTTCATTCTCGCTTAACGATACGTATCCTTTTGCTTTGTTTATTTCGATTTCGGCCTGAATCCGCGGACGTTCTGTCGCGTTATATTTCCGATGCATCAATCTTTGGCCGACACACCCGTCTTTCACGACGATGATGTCATCTGAGGCCAGATAGATTTTAACGAAAATCTCATCATCCACTTGCTTATATAGCAACTGATAACAACCTTCGTCCTGATGGCGCCTAACCATCTTGGCAATCAAAGACTTTCCCTTTGACTTTAAAGAGTCGATTAAAAGGGTCATGGACACAGTTTTTTTGGCAGACACAGCCGGCACTCGTAACGGGGATCGAACACCAATTTTCTTGGGTCGCATTAGATTCCTCGTTTTGTTGTATTCAATTTATGTTCCAAGGAATGCAAAGTGAATTTGTCATGAATGAGGCGATAACCGTATTATTCATGTTTCCACAGGCAGGATTTAAGGGGAAATACTGCAATTCGCTTGACATCATTGCGACAACCTAGTGTATCCGTGCAAGCCAAAATAGTCATATGTCAAAGGGGCAAAGATCATGCACGCCTATCGCAGCCACACTTGTGCAGAGTTGAACAATTCAAACGTCGGTGACACCGTACGGTTGTCAGGATGGGTACACCGTGTACGCGACCATGGCGGCGTATTGTTCATTGATTTGCGCGATCATTATGGCATGACCCAAGTTTTGTGTGATCCCGATAGCCCAGTGTTCTCGCAAGTTGAGAATGTTCGCAGTGAGTGGTGTATTCGCATCGATGGCGAAGTTAAGGCACGTGATGCATCACTGATCAACGCCAAACTACCTACGGGCGAGATTGAAGTGTTCATTCGTGACATCGAAGTTTTGGGCCAGGCAAGTGAACTGCCCCTGATGGTATTTGGAGATCAAGAATACCCCGAAGAAACACGTCTACGTTATCGGTACCTGGATCTGCGCCGTGAAGCGATGCAAAACAATATGACACTGCGGTCTGACGTTGTTGCGTCTGTTAGACGTCGCATGTGGGACAAAGGTTTTCGTGAATATCAAACGCCAATTATCACAGCATCAAGTCCAGAAGGGGCGCGTGATTTCCTAGTGCCATCACGATTGCATCCTGGCAAATTCTACGCGCTGCCCCAGGCGCCGCAGCAATTTAAACAACTAATCATGGTGTCAGGGTTTGATAAATATTTCCAAATTGCACCTTGTTTCCGGGATGAAGATCCCCGCGCAGATCGTAGCCCGACAGATTTCTATCAACTTGACCTAGAAATGTCCTTTGTCTCTCAGCAGGACGTCTTTGATACAATCCAACCCGTGATCACAGGCATATTCCAAGAATTCGGTGGTGATCGTCGCGTCGATACCGAATGGCCACAGATTTCATACAAAGATGCAGCGATTTGGTATGGCTCCGATAAACCAGACCTACGGAACCCAATCAAAATGCAAGTTGTTTCGGAGCATTTCCGCGGTTCAGGGTTTGCCATTTTTGCGAAACTGCTAGAGCAAGAAGGCACTGAAATTCGCGCAATCCCAGCACCCACAGGTGGAAGCCGTAAATTCTGTGACCGTATGAACGCGTTTGCACAGAAAGAAGGCCTGCCAGGAATGGGATACATATTCTGGCGTGATAATAATGGCGAAATGGAAGCGGCAGGCCCATTGGCGAAAAACATCGGACCAGAACGAACCGAAGCCATCCGCCAACAATTGGGTTTGACAGTTGGAGATGCGGCATTCTTCCTAGGTGGAAAACCAAAAGCGTTTGAAAAAGTCGCAGGCAAAGCGCGTGACGTCATTGGCGAGGAATTGGGACTAACAGATAAAGAGCGATTTGCATTTGCCTGGATCGTCGATTTTCCAATTTATGAAAAAGACGAAGAAACTGGTAAGATTGATTTCGAACACAACCCATTCTCAATGCCCCAGGGTGGAATGGATGCGCTTCTCGGGGATCCACTTGAGGTAAAAGGATACCAATATGACCTAGCGTGTAACGGGTATGAATTGGTATCAGGCGCAATCCGAAACCATAAACCAGAAATCATGTTCAAGGCATTTGAAATCGCTGGATACGATGAGTCAGAGGTACAGAAACGATTTGGTGGGATGGTAAACGCGTTTCAATACGGCGCCCCCCCCCACGGTGGATGTGCTGCGGGTATCGATCGTATCGTGATGTTGTTGGCTGACACGGTTAACATTCGGGAAGTTATCATGTTCCCAATGAACCAGCGCGCTGAAGATTTAATGATGGACGCACCATCAGAGCCGTTAGCAGAACAGTTGATGGAACTAAATTTGCGCGTAATCCCACAAGACTAATTTCATACATTCTTGATTCTTGCGGCGGTACCATTTTTTGGCGCCGCCGTTTTCATTTCTATACCTATTTAACCCAAGTTAGATTCTTTGGTACTATTAAGAACATACCAATTGCAAATATCACAATGATTGTAATCTACAAACATGGAGCCTGAAAACCCATAATAATTTCCACATCCAGTGGTTTTTTCCCGTTTTTGTTACTTTTTTATTCAATATAGTTTATAATAAGTTAAAATTAAAAATAATTACCAATTCAATCCAATGCTACATATAGATGATCACATTGAAAGAATTTAGGAATCCTTGAGCAACCCCTTTTAAATCTGCGTTAC
>CAXABH010000188.1:0-4524 GCA_963966925.1 uncultured Rhodobacterales bacterium | reverse complement strand
CGATCGGGCCAATGATTGCCTTTGCGGGTATGTCGATTGCCATCATGATGAAATGGGGACTTCCCTTTGGTTTGGGTGAGGCGACGCCATTTCTGGCCTTTTTGATTACGCTTTGCATGACCTTGGCCTTTGGCTGGTTGATTGGAAACATTGTGGTGCGATCGGGCCTATCCAGTTTCATCGTGACCCTTGCATTCTGGTTTTTCTTGCGCGGTCTAACCGAGGTGTGTTTCCGCCTAATCAACCAAAATACCAACGTATCTGGCCTACCTGATTTCAAAAAAGAAAGCTGGTTCGCCGAACAAATGGGTGGCGAGGTGTTTGGATGGTTCTTTGATGCCTGGTACTGGATCGGAACCAAAATTTCCGCAGGTGCTCAATTCACCGCAGAAATGACCAAATCCGAAAAACTGGATATGATTAACTTTCTCAGTTTCTTGAACATCAACCGTAAGATGGAGCAATGGGTGACGGGGTTTGATGCCCGTCTATTGTGGTTCATCATTATCGCGGGTGCTGCATGGTATGTTTTGGCGCGCACACAATTGGGCAGCTGGATTTACGCCACGGGCGATAACAAAGATAGCGCGCGTGCAAATGGTGTGCCTGTGAACCGTGTGAAAATCGGTTTGTTCATGTTCTCTGCGTTTTGTGCGACGATATTCGCAACCTGTCAGGTGTTCGATACCAATTCATCTGATGCCGCTAAGGGTATGTTCAAAGAGCTAGAGGCGATCGCCATCGCAGTTGTAGGTGGTATCCTGATGACAGGTGGGTTTGGATCCATCGTTGGGGTTATCTTTGGCGCTGTTACGTTTGGTCTGGTGGCAAATGCGGTGTTCTTTATCCCTTGGATTGATGGCGCATGGTTCCGTGTCTTCGTTGGCACCGTTCTATTGGCCGCTGTGTTTGCCAACGAACGCATCCGCAAACGTATCACAGGAGGGATCTAATCATGTCGAAACAAGCCTATATGCGCGTTGAAAACATCGTTAAAAAATTCGGTCCCTTCACGGCGCTAAATGGTGTCGATCTAGAGGTTCACGCAGGCGAAGTGCACGCGCTCTTGGGGGATAACGGTGCGGGGAAATCAACACTGATCAAAATCCTATCTGGCGTGCATGAACCCAGCGGTGGCACGATCTATATCGAAGGCAAGCCGACAACATTTCGCAATCCCCGCGACGCATCAGCCGCGGGCATTGGCACCGTGTATCAGGATTTGGCGATCAACCAGCTGATGAGTGTCACGCGCAACTTTTTCATGGGACGCGAACTAACGACACGGTTTGGCGCACTTCGCATGGACGAAATGAACCAAATTGCCCACGATGAAATGTTGAAAATCGGCATCAATTTCTCGGATCCGACACAGGCCGTTGGCACCATGTCGGGCGGTCAACGTCAAACATTGGCGATTGCACGTGCGATTTATTTTGGGGCCAAGGTTTTGATTTTGGACGAACCCACATCTGCGCTTGGACAAAAGCAACAGATGGAAGTTCTAAAAACAATCAAACGGGTGCGTGCGCGGGGGGATATTGCGATTATCTTTATTACGCACAATGAAATCCATTCGCGTTTGATTGCGGATCGCTACACCTTCCTTGCTTTGGGTGAGGTGATCGGATCAGGCACCAAGGCCGAGCTTGAGGGCGAAGATATTCGTCGCCTAATGGCCGGTGGCGCCGAGATAAAAGACCTGGAACAGGAATTGGCCGCGATTTAGCGTCCACATCATACAAACGAAAAGCCGCCCCTTGTGGCGGCTTTTTTATTATCGCGTACCTAATTTATAATCAAATATCGCTGACTGAAATCTACGTTTGTGAATCCTGCTGCTATGATCAGGTCGATCAATCGTCTGGCATAGAATAACATCATTGTGTTTTCAGATTGGATGTATCGTATTTAATCAACAAATTCCACTTGATCGCTGGCCAGCAAATCTTTGATATCTTGGGGAACTGTCAATCCTTCGCGCACTTTGGTATCAAGATCGACTTCTAACTTTAAAATTTCATGGCAACGTTCTGTAATTGCGTCCAATTCATTCAACGGTATAACCACAACACCATCTAAATCGGCGACAATGACATCGCCACTGCGTACCGTCTGACCACCAATTTGAATGTCAAACCCAACGGTTCCGGGACCTTTGGCAAAAGGCGACGCAGGGGTCAGCCCCGTGCACCAGCTGGGCAAATTCACCTCTCGCAGGCCAGCCAAATCACGCATTGGTCCATCGGTGACAAACCCAACCGCACCACAGTTTTTCATCATCCCCGACACACGGTCCCCTGCCGCCGCACAGCCCTGATGCGCACCAAAGGATTGCACAACAACATCACCTTGCTGGATATACGCCAAGCTGGCCAATAACGCCAAAATATCGGCAGGTCCCGTTTCAACCGTTAATGCCGAACCCACCGCATGCGCGCCCATCTGAGCGTAAGGGTCAACAGGTTTTATATCCTTATGCAATGCCCCACGGCCCCAGAGTGCATCATTGACAACACCAGTAGGAACAGCGCCCAATGCAGCGATTTGCGCCGATGTGGGGCGCGGTGTGTTACGTTTTATACGAAGGAGTTTTGGCTCTTCTATCATCAGGGTTCCTATTTGCAGTCTGCCCTAAACGCTAGCCCACATCCAACATGATTAAAAGACAAACCCCAAAACTTAGTGTGTCTGAAATCTCTGATGCGACAACGAAATAGAAAGAGGGATAGGCGTCCAAACCCCAAAACGAAGCCCCGTATCCCGAAATACCTTGGCCAGCCAAACATTGCATGTCCTAAAAATATTGAAGTGACCTTTGGCGGGAAAAAACGCGTCTGTGTTCGTGTATCCAGCATTTTCAATTGCATCGAACGATTGTAGTGCGCCTATCAAATTTGATAACAATGCTTCATATTCAGGCGCGCTGAGCAGCAGTTTTTCTGTCTTGATTTTGTCGATATTCCCCACTGCTGCAAAATGCATCACGGCAGCATCGCCAAAAACGGCTTGCGCAACGGTTCTGACTTTCATGTCAGAAAAGTTTTTGGTTTCAATGTAAAACCCCCTTGCGCCCCAACCAACCAATATCCATTCCACCCCACTCATCGAAATTGGAACACCCGCATCTTCTAGAAACGAGAACGTTTCAAGCGTAACGGGGGTGGCTGGTATCAATACATCATAGTGGATTGGACCCGAAACCAGATGCACTTCGATGTCACCACTGCCGCCTCCTGTCTTGCCATTGGGAATAAACGCACCCAGAACGGCGGCGACGACATAAGATACGAAAATCGTAACGATCAAAATCATGCTTATGATAAAAGTCTTTTTCATAAATCATCCTACCCAGACACCATGAGAAACCAACAAGTGCATCGCCTGAAACGTGTTTAATAGGGAAAATAAATCATCCGACAGTAGAATACATCACAAATTTGATTTGCGAAATCCGAAATAACCCAAAAGTAACACAAACGCAGACATGGCCAGCATCGGCCAAATCGCAACGCTCCAATCGCCACTGTGTTGGCTGACCAAGGCGGCAACCACCGGTGCTCCTAGGGTTTGACCAATGGCAGATCCCTGCATCAATATCCCGTTTCCAATACTAACATACCGCAGATCTGGGGCATATTGCGGCACCAATAGGAACAGGTTTGCTGGGATAAACCCACCTATAAATGAATAAAGCATACACAGCATTAGGCGCACCATAGGTGGCACCCCTGCCCCAAACACCGCAAAGGTCAGGGCCGCCATTGTCACAGCACCGATGATAATCAAAGTTGATGATTTCATTCCACGCCCAGCCAATGCCGCCCCGACATAACACCCAGGTCCATTCATAAACACCACCGCCGCAGTGAAATAAATGGCATGTTCCAACGTCAACCCAACGTCTTCGTTCAGAAAACTGGGCAACCACTGCATAATCGTAACCCATTGAAAAGCGTAAACGCCAAAGCAGGCCCCAACCATCAATAGCCCCAAGGCACGATAACTGCGCCACACCATTGCGGCCACCACACGCGGTTGGCGTTCTTGTTGTGTGGCGGGTTCTTCTAAGGCCCACCAAAGCCCAATCAATAGCGGTAGTGCCACAATGAACATACCCAGCCACAGCCCGCGCCACCCAATCTGGGTTAAAAACGGTGTCGACATCACCAGTGCGATTGCCATACCCGTTGGCATGTAGATGCTCCAAATCCCTAAGGCGCGTGTGCGATCCTTGGGGGCTGCAAAATGTGTTATAAACGCGGGGATATTCACTGCAATCGCAATAAATCCAAACCCCTCAAGCGCGCGCAGCACCAAAAACGCCCATGGCTGTGTGACCACAGTGGACCCAAGTGTCCCGACCATAGCAGCCCCAATTCCCAGCACAACAATGCTGCGGCGACCAAAAAAGGTGCTGAATGCCCCCAAAGGCACCGCCAAAAAGATGGCAAGCAGTGTAAAAATTGACAATGCATATCCCGCATCCACCAGCGATAAACCCAGGTCATCGCGCAATACAGG
>CAXABH010000187.1:0-4528 GCA_963966925.1 uncultured Rhodobacterales bacterium | reverse complement strand
CTGCATTGAAAAAAGCTATATTAGTCGAAAGTAGCCTATTCATCCGCTGATGCATCCGCACTGAAACGTTGCAGTAATTCAATAAATAATCGTTGCGCCTGTGTTGGCTGCCATGATGTTCGATAGGTTAATCCAATGTCCCGTAGGTGCCCTGTCAGTTCAATATCCAGGGGTTTGATTGCGCCTTGGTTTTCATCAACTTTAATTTGATGTCGAGATACGACAGACACATACGGTCCCTCTGCTAAGACACCGCGCAAAATTGCCATGGACGATGCAACAATGCGTACAGGGGTTTGATCACGATCACTGATGCGCAATGTTTCAAATAGATATTGCCCAGCAGGTGTTTCAATCGGGGGGGCGATCCATGGAAATTCAACAGTATCTTCTAGACGCAGGTTACGCAGTTTTGTCAAAGGGTGATCTGGGTGTGTCACGATCGCAAGTGCATCACGAAACAGGAATTCTTGTGTGATGTCATCAGCGGGCGGGGGGTCGCGTAAGGCACCGATCAAGCAATCTATATCGCCTTCGCGCAGTGACCGCAGCAGTTCGCCATATCGCCCCTCGACCACGCGAACTTGAAAACCATCCATGCTTTTGACCATTGCGTGAACTGCTTTGGGAACAATTGTGGTGCGGGCAAGTGGCAAACTTCCCAGCACAAACGTTCCTTTTTCCTGTCCAGATGCAGTACTTATTTCTTCAAAGGCCTGTCGAAGTTCGGCCTGTGCCAACTTTGCGCCAATGACAAAGCTTTCGGCGGCGGGTGTCAGGCGCACACCTGATGTGCGCGCAATAAAAAATGGGGTTCCAACCACCGCCTCAAGATTGCGCGCTGCGCGGTGTATTGTGGGTTGCGATAGGCCCAGTGATTGCGCAGCAAGCGTGAAACTACCCGTATTGGCAATCGCGATAAGAGTGCGCAATTGTGATGCTGTTACAGCGGATTCAAATGTGGAATACCGACGCCCCTTGCTACTGGATTCGATCAATGGGGATTGCGAACCGTGTCTGATGTGATCCAACGCCTTTTCAGCACGTGCCGCAAACAAAGCACCGATTTCTGTTAATGCGGCACGTTTTCGGTTTCGAGTAAGCAAGGGCAATCCGACAACTTCTTCTAATCGGCTAATCGCTTGTGTCGCGGCAGGCTGTGATAAATAGCACCGTTTTGCAGCATCTGACACTGAACCAGATCTGGCCGTCTCAAGAAAAATTCGCAGATGTCGGATATTGGGGAAATTGCCGCGCATGATGCCTCTATAGCTTTTTCTAATATTACGCACTTAATTCGAAATAGGCAATTTGGTTCTGGTTCATTAGGGTAAAAACACCAAATTAACATGACCCTGCATGGGCAACAAAAGGAACCACTGAACATGGCGGACAAAAAAACCGCGCTGGTGATCAGCGCCCATTCTGCAGATTTTGTGTGGCGCGCTGGTGGCGCGATCGCATTGCATCAGGCAAAGGGGTATGATGTGACTGTGGTTTGCCTGTCTTATGGTGAACGTGGCGAAAGTGCAAAACTGTGGAAGCAGGAGGGCATGACGCTGGACAAGGTTAAAACAGAACGCAGAAAAGAGGCTGAAAATGCCGCTGCAGCATTAGGCGTGAATGACATTCGGTTTTTTGATGTTGGGGATTACCCACTGGATTTGGGGCGCGATACGCAAGATCGCATGGTTGATGTCATTCGCGAAGTTCAGCCAAAGTTTATGATGTCGCATTCAAAATGGGATCCCTACAACACCGACCACATGAATACGACGCGGTTCGCATTAGAATGTCGGATGATCGCCCAGGCGTGGGGCCACAATCCCCATCAAAAGGTGTTGGGCGCGCCGCAGCTGTATTTGTTTGAGCCACATCAAACAGAGCAGATGGAGTGGAAACCGACGACATTCTTAGACATCACCGATGTGTGGGACAAAAAATGGGCGGCGATCCAATGCATGCAAGGTCAAGAACACCTGTGGAACTTCTACAAAAACGTGGCCGAAAACCGTGCAAACCATTTCCGGCGCAATTCAGGCGGTCAGGCTGGTGGGCGTGCGGCCAAATATGCAGAAGGTTTCGAAACAGTGTTTCCTCGTACAGTGGATGAACTGGAATGACCTATCAAGCGGGAACAACTGGAATTGTCGTTCAAAATATCGAACGTGCGGATCAAGAAATCATAGACGGTTTAGCTGAATGTGGCGTTGCAACTGTTCACGAAGCTCAGGGACGAAAGGGGCTTTTGGCTGATTTTATGCGTCCGATTTTCCCAGGCGCACAAGTTGCGGGATCGGCTGTAACGATCCTTGCACCGCCGTGTGACAATTGGATGATCCATGTGGCAATAGAACAGTTGCAACCTGGTGATATTTTGTTGTTGGGCACAATCACCCCATCAAATGCAGGATACTTTGGCGATTTGCTTGCGACATCTGCGATGCAGCGGGGATGTCGGGGCTTGGTCATTGATGCAGGGGTTCGGGATGTGCGCGATTTAACGGAAATGGGATTCCCCGTTTGGTCCAAGGCCGTGCATGCACAAGGCACGATTAAAGAAACGTTGGGATCCGTAAACATTCCTGTGGTTTGCGCGGATATGTTGGTGAACCCCGGTGATATTGTTGTGGCGGACGATGATGGTGTCTGTATCGTTAGACGAGATGAAGCCGCTGCCGTGTTGGAAAAAGCACGCGCGCGTGAAGCAAACGAAGGTGCCAAACGCGCAAAATTCGAAGCGGGGGAATTGGGACTGGACATTTATAATATGCGTGGACGGTTGGCTGAAAAAGGGTTGAAATATGTCTGATGGAATACCCTGCATCTGGATGCGGGGCGGCACCTCAAAGGGGGGGTATTTCCTTGCATCAGATTTACCTGACGATATCCATGCGCGCGACGCGCTGTTGCTGGATGTTATGGGGTCTCCGGATAGTTTGCAAATTGACGGTATGGGTGGGGCAAGTCCGCTGACGTCGAAAGTGGCTGTTGTAAAACCATCAGATCGAATTGGCGTGGATGTGGATTACTTGTTTCTTCAAGTTTTCGTGGATCAGGCCATTGTGACGGACGCGCAAAATTGCGGCAACATCTTAGCGGGTGTTGGGCCGTTTGCCATTGAACGTGGTCTTGTGGCCGCGTGCGGTGATGAAACGCCCGTGACAATATACATGGAAAATACAGGGCAGGTCGCATTGTCGCGCGTGAGCACCCCAGATGGGCAGATCAGCTATCAGGGTGACGCAATGATTGATGGTGTCCCAAAGGGGGCAGCACCTGTCCCTATCACCTTCAAAGATACTGCAGGATCATCATGTGGGGCATTGCTTCCGACTGGTAATGTTTTGGATGTGGTGGATGGTGTTCAAGTGACGATGATTGACAATGGTATGCCCTGTGTGGTGATGCGGGCACAGGACATTGGGATCACAGGACAAGAAGCGCCCGAGGCGTTAGAGGCAAACACCGAATTGCGCACCAAACTAGAACGCATTCGGGCAGCATGTGGTCCTATGATGAATTTGGGCGATGTGACTGAAAAATCCGTTCCAAAAATGACGATTGTTAGCGCACCAGGGCAGGGCGGTGCCATATCGACACGTACCTTTATCCCACATCGGTGTCACAAAACCATTGGTGTTTTAGGCGCGGTTAGCGTGGCAACGGCCTGTTTGATCAAAGGCTCGACAGCCTATGACATGGCCAATCGGGGCACGGGAAAAGAACGCAGATTGTCTGTTCAACATCCGACGGGCGAAATGACGGTTGTTGCCACACTCGATGATCACGGCAGGGTGAGTGAGGCCGCAATCCTGCGCACGGCACGCAAACTTATGGATGGAAAGGTTTACCCATGAAAGAACAAAAAATGGATCCAGATTGGCTAAAGTTTCATCCAAACCCAAAGATCCCAGATTTCAAACTGCCAGAGGGTGCAGTAGATGCACATTGTCATGTGTTCGGTCCGTCCCCTGAATTTCCATTTGCCCCAGAACGCAAATACACGCCCTGTAACGCGGGTAAAGATCAGCTTTATGCGCTGCGCGATCATTTGGGGTTTTCACGTAATGTGATTGTTCAGGCTACCTGTCACGGCAAAGATAACCGTGCAATGATCGATGCCTGCCGCAGCGCGGGTGACATGGCGCGTGGCGTGGCAAGTGTGGGTGCAGACATCACCCAAGAAGACCTGGCCAATATGCATGAGGCAGGTGTTCGTGGCGTGCGGTTTAATTTCGTGAAACGATTAGTCGATGCCACCCCAAAAGAAACGTTCATTAGTATTGCTGAAAAAATCCAAGAATTCGGTTGGTCCATCGTCGTTTATTTCGAGGCGGCGGATTTAGCCGAATTGGAACCGTTTTTAAAGCAGCTGCCGGGGATCATTGTCGTCGATCACATGGGACGACCAGATGTTACAAAAGGTGTGGAACATCCTGATTTTGAAAGGTTTATCCGTCTAATGTCAGAATCCGAAAACATCTGGACAAAAGTGACCTGCCCAGAACGTTTGACCGAATCTGGA
>CAXABH010000186.1:0-4536 GCA_963966925.1 uncultured Rhodobacterales bacterium | reverse complement strand
TTCCCAGAACTCATGGGGTCGCATACTGTGATAATGGCGCGAATCTTGTTCGCGCATGCTCTCGTCTTGATCGAAAATTGAAAAAATTGGTCCCATGACCTTTTTAGCTGCCCTAAATACGTTTATGGTGCACACGAGCCAATAAAAAGATGTGACCATGCCAGTTATTACAGAAGACGATCTGATCCAATCCATCGCTGATGCGTTCCAATTCATCTCATATTTTCATCCACCTGATTTTATCCGCGCGATGAGTGCGGCCTGGGAGAAAGAGGAAAGCCCATCTGCCAAACAAGCGATGTCGCAAATTTTGGTTAATTCGCGTATGTGCGCAATTGGGCGCCGTCCCATTTGTCAGGATACGGGATCAGCAAATATTCACGTCAAATATGGCATGCAGGCGCAGACGAATTTTAAACGGTCTTTGCAAGAGATCTGTGATGAAGGCACGCGTCAGGGTTATTTGCGCGATGAAAACCCATTGCGAGCCTCAGTTGTGGTAGACCCGTTTGATTCCCGCAAAAACTCGGGCGACAATACGCCCTGTATGTTAACCGTTGAAATGGTGGCAGGTGACACAATTGAAGTTGAGGTCGCCGCCAAAGGGGGCGGATCCGAGAACAAATCAAAATTCACCACTCTAAATCCGTCAGGCAGTGTTGCAGATTGGGTTGTGAATACTGTCGAAAGCATGGGCGCAGGTTGGTGCCCGCCTGGTATTTTGGGGATTGGTATCGGCGGAAATGCGGATAAGGCGATGGCACTGGCCAAGCAGGCCCTGTCTGAGCCGATTGATATGGCGGATTTGATCCGTCGCGGTCCATCAAGCCGTACCGAGGAATTGCGACTTGAAATCGCAGAGCGCGTCAATGCACTGGGAATTGGTGCCCAAGGGTTGGGCGGCATTACAACTGTGCTGGACGTTAAAATCAAATCCTTTCCAACGCATGCGGCGTCATTACCTGTTGGGATGATCCCAAACTGCGCGGCAACACGGCATGCGCATTTCACTTTGGATGGATCAGGTGCGGCCGACTTTACACCGCCCGATCTAAAGGACTGGCCAGAAATTCTGTTGGATCAGGCCAGCGCACATGCGGTTAAGGTGGATGTTGACAACCTGACAGACGACGTTTTGCAATCTTTTGAACCGGGGCAAACGCTTTTGCTGTCTGGAACGATTTACACGGGTCGTGATGCCGCGCACAAACGCATGATTGATATGTTGGATCGGGGTGAGGAATTGCCCGTCGATCTAAAAGATCGTGTTATTTACTATGTTGGCCCAGTTGACGCCGTCGGGGACGAGGTGATTGGCCCCGCAGGACCCACAACATCGACCCGTATGGACAAATTTACGGACCGTATTTTGAACGATACGGGTTTGAAAATGATGATTGGCAAGGCCGAACGCGGCGATATCGCAATTGAAGCGATTGCCAAACATAAGGCGGTGTATCTGATTGCTGTTGGTGGGGCCGCCTATCTGGTGTCAAAGGCGATCAAATCCGCGCAACCCATCGCCTTCCAAGATCTGGGTATGGAGGCGATTTATGAACTAAAGGTCGAGGATATGCCGGTGAATGTCGGGGTTGATACCAAGGGCAATTCAATCCACAAAATCGGCCCAGCCGCGTGGCGTAAGTGATTTAAATCAAAAAACATTGATGGGGCGTTCGCAAAATACGCTTGATGCCCCATTGATAACAGTGGCGCCAATTCCGCGCGGTCTAAGCGAAAATTGATCACCCATGATCTAGCCGGTGCATGTCCTAACGGGGTCTTTTTATCGCGTTTGCAGTGCGTTAAAGGGATGCGCCACGATCCAATTTTGTTGTCAGATAGATCAGGCTTTCTGAACTTTTGACACCTTTGGCTGCACCGATTTGATCTAAGATACGATCCAAATCTGCCGTTGTTTGCGCCGCAATTTCCACCAACATATCGAAACGTCCCGATGTTGTATGCGCGCGCCGGACCTCTGGCAGGCTGCGCAGTTTTGAAAGGACTTCGCCGGCGCTATGAGGATCAAAGGCAATCAATACACTGGCGCGGATCATTGGACGATTGGCATAGCCCATGCGCAGTGTATACCCCCGTATTGTTCCCGTCTTTTCCAAACGCTCAATACGGCTTTGTACCGTGGTGCGCGCAATCCCCAATTGACGCGCCAAATCTGTCAAAGGCGCGCGGGCGTTGTCACTTAAGGCTTGTATCAGTTTTCTGTCTAAATCGTCCATTTGATGAAGATATCTAACAAAATGCCGAAATATTCAATCATTATATCTAAATTTATCATCGCTTATGACGTGAATTGCCTATGAACTGTCTCCAAGACAACAGAGGTGATCATGAAAGCATCGTTTACATTCACAGGTACCCCCGCAGCCTACATCATGTCGCACACTCCAGATTTACCAATCTTGTTTTTTAACCCGATGGCCTTGCGAGAACGATTTGAAATATTCCAAAAGGGCTTTCCTGGGCTCGTAACCTATGCGGTCAAGGCAAATGATACGCGTGAAGCGATCGAAAATCTAACCATGGCGGGCCTAACCACCTTTGACGTTGCATCACCTGCGGAAATTGCGCGGGTGCGCGATCTGTGTGCTGATGCAACGCTGCATTACAACAACCCTGTGCGATCAATCCGCGAAATTCAGATTGGCGTTCAGGCGGGTGTTGCATCCTGGTCTGTTGATTGCATCAGTGAATTGGAAAAACTGATCGCACAAGGTGCGACGGGTGAAATTGCCGTGCGTCTGCATCTGCCTATGGGGGGATCGGCCTATAACTTTGGCGAAAAATTTGGGGCCTGCCCTGATGACGCTGTGGCGCTATTACAGCGGGTTGCACAGGCCGGGTATCGAGCAGCCATGACATTTCATGTGGGAACACAGTGCACAGATTATTCTGTATGGGATCACTATATCAGGACATGCCATGACATTGCACAGCGTGCTGGCGTGACATTATCACGATTAAATGTGGGCGGTGGTTTTCCTGCCCATCGGGATGGAGAAGCACCTGATGTTGCGCCTATTTTTTCTGTAATCTCAGAGTCAGTTGAAAGCGTATTTGGTGCTAATCCACCGAAATTAATTTGCGAACCAGGGCGCGCGTTGGTTTCTGAATGCTATCAACTATTGGTGCGCGTTAAGGGGCGCAAAACGCACAATATCTTATACCTGAACGACGGTATTTATGGGGCACTGGCGGAATGGCGTGACATCGGGCCGGTCGAGCGATTGGAAATTATGCATCCAACGGGTGAACCCATTACGTCGCATGAAGAGGACTTTACCATTTTTGGGCCCACCTGCGATAGTTTGGATCAACTCCCTGGCAAGGTTGGCTTACCCCATACCATCCAAGATGGGGATTATATTCTGATTTCGGGCATGGGGGCCTATTCCACTGTTACCTGTACGCCGTTCAACGGTTATGGTGTGGTTCAGCGTGTGACCATTGTCACCTGATTAGGCGACATGTTGCAATCGTACCTTTGGGTGAATGCCCAATGCGGCGCAGACATCACGGGTCAGTTCGGGGCGGTTCATTGTGTAAAAATGAAGCGCCTCAACCCCTTCATTGACCAAATCACCGCACAATTCGGTGCATAGTGCGATTGAAAGCAGGTCGGTGCGTTGATCCCGCTCCGCTTTGCTATAAGCATCCTCTAACCACGCAGGCAGGGTTGTACCGCAGCGTTTGGCAAACCGTTTCACGCCCTGCCAATTTTCAATGGGCAGGATACCGGGTGTAATTGGTTTTGTAATGCCCGCCTTGGCACAAGCGTCACGAAAACGTAAAAAGTCCTCTGGCTCAAAGAAGAATTGGGTCAATGCCTCATCCGCACCGGCATCCAGTTTTTGTTTTAGCCAGTCGATGTTTTGTGTCGCATTTGTTGCCTCTGGGTGAATCTGCGGATAGGCGCCAACAAATAGGCGAAACGCATCTAAATCAGCCAGGGCACCAACCAGTTCAACGGTATTTTGAAATCCCTCAGGCTGCGCATGAAATGTCTTGGCCCCGTTTGGAGGATCGCCGCGCAGGGCGACCAATCCGGTGACGCCTGTTTGTGCATAGCTGCGGGCAATAGTAAGGGTTTCATCCCGTGTTGCATCCACGCATGTCAAATGGGCTGCCACGTCGCAGCCTGTGTGTTTGTGCAAAACGCGCGTGGCCTCTTGGGTTAAGCTGCGCGTGGTGCCGCCCGCGCCATACGTTACGGACATAAATCGTGGATTTAGAGGGGCAAGAGTGTTCACCGTATCCCACAGACGATAGGCGCCTTCAAAATTTTGTGGTGGGAAAAATTCAAACGAAATTTGGGGGCGGGTCATAATCATATCCATAAGTTATCTTGTCACTTTGTTTCAGATATGTGATTGTGAGGCAAATTCATAAAATTAAAGAAGGTTATGAGTTTCATATGAAAATGCATATTGAATTTCGCCATTTGCGCACAGTTAAGGCCATTCATGAAAGTGGGGGCGTGTCTAATGCAGCAGATATTTTAAACATTACGCAAAG
>CAXABH010000185.1:0-4541 GCA_963966925.1 uncultured Rhodobacterales bacterium | reverse complement strand
AGATCTGGAGCATATTGATATCGCAGGTGTTGCATCGACCAAGACCGAAACACCCTATGCGCCTGTCGGTGCGTCAGGTTGGGGCGTGATGACGCTGAATCAATTGATCCGCGATATGTGCGAAAAGGATTAAGGATTTGGGCGCGGCCTATTTTTATCACCTGACCCGCCGTCGATTAGAAGACGCGCTGCCCATGTTGGTTGAACGCTCTTTGGCGCAAGGCTGGCGGGTTGAGGTGCGCGGCACGCGCCCTGATGCCCTGGCAAAGTTAGATGATCACCTGTGGACCTATAGCGAAGAAAGTTTTGTTCCCCATGCGCGTGTTGGACACGATGGAGCCGACGCCGCGCCAGTGATCCTAACGGATCAAGCGCTGCAAGGATATGACTGTATCCTGTGCGTTGATGGGGCCGAACTAAGCGCAGAGGAAGTCAACGCATCAAAACGGGCCTGTTTGATTTTTGATGGGCACGATGACAGGGCCCTAACCCATGCGCGCGCGCAGTGGAAATCCCTAACGGGTGCAGGGTGTTCTGCGCAGTATTGGTCTGAAGAAAGTGGAAAATGGGAATTAAAGGCGCAAAAATAGGCCTATTTCGTTATGATCAATTGATCACGCGTGATTTCCAATCGCTTAAAGCGGTTTAAAAATTCCATACCTAGCAATGATTTGTCCAAATTTCCGCCATTTACGGCAGCGCGGACATTGCGTTCCTCATACGGGCCAAGTGCAACGCGATCTAAACGAATAGGGGCGGTTGCGACGACACCGTTTGCGGTGCGTGCTTGACCCGAGAATTGCAATCGATCGATGTCAAATCCCGCGCGTTGTGCATCTTCTGGGGTCAGCACGGTCAGTGTCGCGCCCGTATCGACCAATGTGTCAATTGGTGCACCGTTTATGACAACCGTTGCGTGGAAATGACCGTCGCGGTTTTTTTCAATTATAACATCGCCCTTCTCATTCATACGGGCAAATGAACCACTGCCGTTGCGCGATACATCCTGCCAGATGCCATAAGCCATAACGATCCCACCAAAGATTAGCACCCAGAGACCAAATTGGCGCAAAGTTTTTCCCATTTGCCCCCGACGGGTCAGCAAAACGCCCCCCAAAATAGCGGTCAAAAGAATTGAGTAATAGACCAGTTGTTCCCAATCATTTGATCTCATATTGCGCCCCCGTTTGCAGGTAAAAACGCAAAAAATCCCTCTAAAACAAATTGTACGGATAACGCTGCCAGCAACATGCCCAACAATCGCGTAACGACATCAATACCCGTTTTCCCCAATAGTTTTTCCAGACCATCTGCCATTGCGAAAAAAACGAATACAGAAATCAAGCCTGCAGCGGCTACAACTCCAGCAGATGCCAAACCAATAGGGCCGGGCGTTGAGCCTGCGATCAAAATGATCGTTGTGATCGAGCCAGGCCCAGCGATTAGTGGAATGGCTAGGGGGAATACAGATGGATCATCAGCGTCGTCATCTGATTGATCTTCGCGACGTTTTGTACGCCGTTGGAACAACATATCAAGTGCCGTCAGGAACAAAAGGATGCCACCCGCAACGCGAAACGCAGGCATTGAAATTCCCACAAATCCCAAAACTGTTTCCCCAAATAGGGCAAATAACATCAATACAAAAAACGCCACTCCAATTGCACGAATGGTAATGTTACGTCGGGCTTTGGGGGACATTCCTTGGGTTAGGGCGACGAACAGCGGGGTCAAACCAATGGGATCAATGATTACAAATAGGGCTACAAATGATGTGATGAGAAAATCGATGTCCATGTTAATCCTCTTTTAGTGTCATCAAAAACAGCGGCTTTAGACGGTGTCAGCACCAGCGCAAATGACAAAACTTTTGCGCTGGCTTTAGTGGTTATGCAAGGCGGTCGCAATCAATTACGCAAAGTCAGGCATTTTGTCGTATTTGGTTATTATAGGGGTATCCCTATCCCTTGTTTTCTGCAGCGTCCAAACGTTCTTGTGCATTGACCCATAGCGTTTCTGCGCGTGTTATTGCCTCTTCTACCTCTGCAAATTTCTTATTCCAAACCTCTAGGTCTGCAATGTTTTTGTCACTATAAAGCTCGGGATCAGCCAATTTTGCCGACAGTTTTTCATGCATCTCCATGAGCTTTTCCAAACGATCTTCGCATTTGCGTAATTCGGTGCGTAAGGCCAGAACTTCATCGCGACTTGCCTTTTTGACCTTTGGTTTGTCGTTTTGGGTTTTATTGGTGGATTTGTCCCCGGCAAGTAGCAGGCTTCGATAGGTGTCTAAATCATCGTCATAGGGGGTGACGCGTCCGCCTTTGACCAACCACAACCGATCAGCAACCAGTGAAAGCAAGTGCATGTCATGGCTGACCAGTACCACAGCCCCTGAATAGGCGGTCAATGCTTCGACCAGGGCTTCGCGGCTTTCGATATCTAGGTGGTTGGTCGGTTCGTCCAAAATCAGCAAATGCGGTGCATCCAGCGTGGCAAGCAGCAGGGACAGCCGCGCCTTTTGTCCGCCAGATAAACGCCCAACCACGGTGTCGGCCTGTTCAGCGCCAATGCCAAATCCCCCCAATATGGCGCGCAATTGCGCAGGCGTTTTTTCGGGACGCAGTCGTCGAATATGATCCAGTGGCGTTTCATCCACAAACAATTCATCAACCTGATGCTGTGCGAAATATCCGATGCGCAATTTGTTTGATGTAACAACGCGTCCCGCCATCGGTGCAAGTCGGCCCGAGATAAGTTTGGTGAGTGTTGATTTCCCTTCACCGTTTTGTCCCAATAGGGCGATACGATCATCCTGATCTATGCGCAAATCCAAGTGTGTCAAAATTGCCGTGTCATCATACCCGACAGTGCCATTTTCAACGCGCACAATCGGCGGCGAAAGCTCTTCTGGTTCGGGAAAAGAAAATCGCCGCAATGCGGCCTCTTGCGGGCGGGTGATTGGCTCTAGTTTGGCAATCATCTTTAGGCGCGATTGGGCTTGTTTGGCCTTATCCGCCTTATAGCGAAAACGATCGACGTAGGACTGCAAATGCGCGCGCCGCGTATCTTGGCGCTTTGCTTCTGCTTCGGCACTGGCTAGGCGTGCCGCACGGGTTTTGGCAAATGTATCGTAGGCGCCTTGATAAAACGTAAGTTTTCTGTCCTCAAGATGAAGGATTGATCCAACAGCACGGTTCAAAAGGCCGCGATCATGGCTTACGATGATGACAGTGTGGGGATATTTCGCCAGATAGCTTTCCAACCATATCGCCCCCTCTAGGTCCAAATAGTTGGTTGGTTCATCCAGCAATAGCAGGTCGGGTTGTGCAAACAAAACGGCGGCCAAGGCCACACGCATCCGCCAACCACCTGAAAATGCCGAACAAGGCATTTGTTGTTTTTCATTTGAAAACCCCAACCCTTTCAGGATCGATGATGCCCGCCCCTCTGCAGACCAGGCATCAATATCCGCTAGGCGTGTTTGAATGTCGGCGATGCGATTGGGATCATCGGCGGTTTCCGCCTCGTTTAATAGTGCGGCGCGTTCGGTATCTGCGGCAAGTACGGTCTCCAATAGCGATATGTCATTTCCGGGCACTTCTTGGGCGACGCCGCCGATGCGTGCCTGTTTGGGCAACTCTATGGATCCGCTTTCCAAAGACAGTTCGCCACGGATCAATCGGAACAATGTGGTTTTGCCCGTACCATTACGCCCAACCAAGCCCACTTTGTGCCCTGCTGGGATTGTAGCAGATGCATTTTCTAATAGGGGGCGCCCCTCAACCGAATAAGAAATTTCATGCAGTTTTATCATATCCGACGTGTCATCCGCATTTGGTACCAGTGTCACAGTCAATGACCCGATTTCGATGGATTTGTAAATGCCCCAATACAATTGTCGAACGTAAGGAAATGACGCTTTTCAAATGAAAGAGGGCGTGCTATTTCGCGCGCAGATTTAAATCAGGCACATCGTGCAAATCGCAAAAGGAAATATCATGGCCACTGAACGTACCCTAAGCATCATCAAACCAGATGCAACAGCGCGCAACCTAACAGGTAAAATCAACGCAAAATTCGAAGACGCGGGTCTTCGTATCGTCGCACAAAAGCGTATTCAACTGACAAAAGCGCAAGCGGGTAAATTCTATGAAGTGCACGCAGAGCGTCCATTTTATGACGAACTATGTGAATTCATGGCATCAGCGCCTGTTGTTGTTCAGGTTCTAGAAGGCGAAAGCGCAATCGCGAAAAACCGCGAAGTTATGGGCGCAACAAACCCAGCAGACGCAGAAGCGGGCACAATCCGTGCAGAGTTTGCACAATCTGTTGGCGAAAACTCAGTTCACGGCTCAGACGCTCCTGAAACAGCAGCAGTTGAAATCGCGTATTTCTTCTCTGGTCTAGAATTGGTTGGCTGATCGTACAGCTGTTTCGGATCGCATTGCGATCCGACCAGGGCGGAGTGCGCGGCACTCCGCCTTTTTTATGTCAATCACCCCTGTCTTTCGACCTTGGGTGTGATTTAAGTTATTGAT
>CAXABH010000184.1:0-4613 GCA_963966925.1 uncultured Rhodobacterales bacterium | reverse complement strand
CCACGTCGTTTAATCCCGACTGAGGATACCCATGCGCCCAAAGTCAAGGGACAGCACCGCATAGAGAAGACATGCTTGAGATAAATCGCGTATTTATGGCAAACCCACTGAGAATGAGGTAAATGTAGATGAGATTTTACAGTGGATATTTGGTGGAGCCTAGGGGGATCGAACCCCTGACCTCTACAATGCCATTGTAGCGCTCTCCCAGCTGAGCTAAGGCCCCAAATTTATGAACATTAGGTATGCAATCGCGGCGGTATGATCAAGTGGAAAATTCCGCCGCAATCGTTTGATTTAGCTCTCGTCTTCTTCCGAAGACATATCAGCGATTTCATCAAGAGATACGTTATCATCATCTTCTTCATCAAGAAGATCATCATCCATATCCATATCCACGTTATCATCCTCAAGAACCACATCGTCTTCAGCCACTTTAGTTTGCTTGGCTTTGCGAGTAACGGCATCTTCTTGGTCTGCGGCGATCAAACGTGTTTTACCAGTATCCAATTCAACAACCTCGCCTGTATACGGGCTAACGATTGGATCAGCATTTAGGTCATAAAAACGCTTACCTGTGGTGGGGCATACGCGTTTTGTACCCCATTCTTCTTTGGGCATAATGATCCCTTTCAAAACTTTGGCCTTGTCGACGGTCTGCGCCAACTGCCATAAGAGTCGCTGTATGTCAAAGGCTTTGAACAAGAAATTTAGTATCGGTTGGCGATATCGGCCCTTAGGTTGGAAAAATGCAGATATTTCTTCGTGATTATCCCAATATTGGTGCAACTTTGCGGCGATCACGTCAGGCAAAGCGGCTCTCTCTTAGAATCTCTTCATTAGATGGTAGGATCACAATAACGGGCCCCCATTTTGTACCGAAGGCAACATTCCAAGAATTTTTCGACAGCAAGGCGGATTGGATCCTCGCAAATCACAAACAAATAGAATGTGTGACAATTCGCCAAGGCACTGCAATACCGATCCTTGCTCGACAGTATATCGTTCAACTGGACAAGGTGCGCAAAATCACCCTGACTGACGAACACATTTTAGTTCCGCAGCACACCAGCACAATTGCCGCACAGGTGAAAGGGTTGCTAAAATCCCTTGCTAGGGATCACCTCGCTCAGGCATCTGATCGTTATGCAAAATATCTTGGGCAAACCTATCAAGGATTGCGTTTGCGTGACACGCGTTCGCGTTGGGGGTCCTGCTCATCAGATGGTCATCTTATGTATTCTTGGCGCTTGGTCATGGCCCCGCCGGATGTATTAAATTATGTCGCCGCGCATGAGGTTGCGCATCTGGTCGAAATGAACCACTCAACAGCATTCTGGTCACTGGTCCATGACATTTATGGAGATTACCAACAGCCAAGAGATTGGCTAAGAACATCTGGAAATCAATTACATCGATATAACTTCAATTCTTGACTTTCTTCTTTTGTGATCACAAATATGCGCAATGAACCAAAATTTAGCGAATGATCAAAAAAGTGTTGCACATGACCGCGTATATCGGGGGTTGCGTGCACGCATCATGCACGGGGAAATCCTACCTGGTCAGGCGCTTACTCTACGGGGCATCGGGACAGAATTTGGTGTTTCCATGACCCCAGCGCGCGAATCTGTACGCCGTTTGGTTGCCGAAGGCGCACTGTCCATGTCGAATTCAGGGCGCGTTTTTACACCAGAGCTGACAAGTGAACGGATTGAAGAACTATCCGCGCTGCGATCATTGATTGAGGTAGAATTGGCGTCTCGTGCATTACCACGTGCGCATTTGGCACTGATTGACAGACTGCAACGGATCAATGCGACCATCGCTGCGGCGATTGATGAACATGATGTAGTGGCGTATATCCGCAGCAACCTAGATTTTCACAGGACCCTTTACCTGCGTGCCCAAGCGCCCGCGATGTTGGCAATGGCAGAAACCGTTTGGTTGCAATTAGGACCAACAATGCGCAGCCTTTACGGCAAACTGAATAAAAAAGAACCGCCCCATTTTCATAGGGTCATACTTGCCGCGCTAAAGGCAGGTGATGAACCCAGTTTGCGGCTGGCTGTACGCAGCGACGTTACGCAAAGTTTGAAAATGTTGGGCGCATAAACGCTTAGGCTGCCAATCCCTTTGATCCAATATCTAGAAACTTTTTACGGCGGTCTTGGATCAACGCCTTAGGGTTTGATGTGGCCATATCTGCCAACATATCGCTAATCGCATTTTTCACGGATTGAATCGTTGCCGCGCGATCACGATGGGCGCCACCAACGGGTTCCGCGATAACGTGATCACATACACCCAATTTATTCAAATCCTGTGCGGTCAAACGCAGTGCCTCTGCGGCCTCGCGCATTTTTTCCGCATCCTTCCACAGAATAGATGCACATCCTTCTGGTGAAATTACAGAGTAGACAGAGTGTTCCAACATGGCCACGCGATTGGCAGTCGCGAACGCAACGGCGCCGCCTGATCCACCCTCACCAATAATTACGGATACCAGTGGAACCCCCAATTGCAGACATTTCTCTGTGCAGCGCGCAATGGCTTCTGATTGGCCACGCTCTTCTGCGCCCTTACCGGGATAGGCACCCGGTGTGTCCACCAGTGTGATAACGGGTAGACCAAATTTATCGGCCATTTCCATCAAACGGATCGCCTTGCGATACCCTTCTGGCCTTGCCATGCCGAAGTTACGTTCGATACGCGATTTCGTATCGCTGCCTTTTTCGTGACCGATTACGATAACGGGCGTATCGTTGAAACGCGCCAAGCCCCCCATTACGGCATGATCATCCGCAAAATTCCGATCCCCAGCTAGTGGAGTAAATTCTGTAAACAAAGCGTCGATATAATCCTGACAATGGGGACGTTCTGGATGACGCGCGATTTGGCATTTCCGCCAAGGTGTCAGACTTTGATAAAGCTCAATCAGAAGCTGCTCCGCCTTACGATCTAGGGCTTTAGCCTCATCCTCAATATCCATATCTTCATTTTGACGCGCCATTGCGCGCAATTCCTCGGCTTTGCCTTCGATTTCAGCCAACGGTTTTTCAAAATTTAGATAGTGGGTCATGATTTGCCTTTATCTTGGTTCGACACGCTATATGGTATCCATGCATATTTATTGCAAGCTTTCAATTCATGCGAGCAATAGTTGGTGCATTTCAATAAAAGGCAAAAAATGCGCGCAGCCTCGGCATACGCGCAATTTATATGTGCTTAGTTATGATGATGAAATCATTTCAGACTGTTTTACAATAACTTCTGCCTGTTTGATTGATGCAATATCAACCAAACGACCTTTGTACACAGTCGCGCCTTCACCGTTCGCTTTGGCCGTTTCCATCGCCGACAAAATTTCGCGTGCCTCGGTCACTGCATCGTCAGATGGGGTGAACACTTCGTTGGACAGGGCCACTTGTTTGGGGTGGATCGCCCATTTGCCAACCATGCCCAACGTCGCCGAACGACGGGCCTGTGCACGAAACCCCTCTTCATCCGAAAAATCACCATAGGGGCCATCCACCGGCAAAACTCCATGCGTACGACACGCCGCAACAATTGCAGATTGCGCCCAATGCCATGGATCCGACCAATAGTTTTTGCCCTCGTGATGCATGTAATAGTTCGCCTGCGTGCCGCCGATCCCTGTGGTTGCCATACCCATAGACGCCGCAAAATCAGCCGCACCCAGGGACATTGCCTGCAAACGGGGGGTTGCGGCAGCGATTTCTTCGACGTGGGCAATGCCAGCCGCACTTTCGATGATCACTTCAAACGCAATCTGTTTGGTGCGTCCTTTCGCACGTTCGATCGCTGTAACAAGCGCATCAACAGCATAAAGATCCGCCGCACACCCAACCTTGGGAATCATAATTTGATCCAAACGCTCAGACGCATTTTCCAGCAGATCAACCACATCACGATACCAATACGGTGTGTCCAACCCGTTGATGCGGACAGATAATGTTTTCGTCCCCCAATCGATCGACCCAATCGCATCAATCACGTTTTGACGTGCACTATCTTTGTCAGATGGCGCGACTGAATCTTCTAGATCCAGATTAATCACGTCCGCGGCACTGGCTGCCATTTTTTCAAAAATTGCTGGACGCGACCCTGGGCCAAATAACTGGCAACGGTTTGGACGGGCTACGGGTGTTGGTTGGATGCGAAATGACATGGCGGCCTTTCTGCTTGCGCAACTAAATTTCGATTTTGATCGAATGTTGGTTATAAAATTACCAACTCGAACGCAACTAAATTTTGCAGATGCAGCAAATTTTTCTGCGGTGCCGCAGGGGAAATGGAATTGCAAGTCGCACTAAAGGGTGATTCAATCTTGTAATCACAAGGGAAACAAAGATGAAAATTCACATTTCACAACAATCATTCCCGTTAAAATCACCCTTTCGGATTTCACGCGGCATCAAAACAACGGCTGATGTGGTGGTCGTGCAACTGGTGCGCGATGGGGTTCAGGGGTGGGGTGAATGCGTCCCTTATGCACGATATGGGGAAACCCCCACGAGCGTCATTGCACAACTGCAATCCGTATCGGCACCACTGACCCGTGATACATTGATCGAAACACTTCCTCCGGG
>CAXABH010000183.1:0-4617 GCA_963966925.1 uncultured Rhodobacterales bacterium | reverse complement strand
TTAAGTTTTGGGATAAGTTGGATGTCACAATCAAAGGGGGATTTGACTGGTATCAACCCTTTGATATTTCGCTGCCCCATGACAACATTACACAGGACACACCAATGCATTTTGGGCCTGCTGTTTTTGATATGGTCACCAGTGATCGCATTTTGGATACTGTTGAATGTTTGATCGGGTCTGAAATTACGTCAAACCCTATTCAGCACGTCCGGATCAAACCGCCAGAACGCAATGTTTTGGATGGGGAAACACGGGCGCATATTGTTTCAACGGATTGGCATCAGGATCGGGCCGTCACATTGGAATCCGCGGATGAAACTCAGATGGTGACGGTTTGGTTGGCGATCACGGATGCAACAGTTGAAAATGGCTGTTTGCAGGTCAAGCCTGGCAGAACCCCTGAAATGATCCCACACTGCTCTATGACCCAAGTTGGCATCACTGATAAATTTTTACCCAAACAAGACTCGGTTCCAGCCCCTGTTAAGGCGGGGGGCGGTGTGATTTTTCATCCCCTTACGCCACATGCCAGTTTGCGCAACCTATCGAATGAATATCGGTGGTCGTTTGATTTGCGATACAACGTAACAGGGCAAAGCACGGGGCGGGATCATTTCCCAGATTTTATTGCGCGCTCACGTTCAAATCCCCATTTGGAATTGCGCGATTGGCGCGCATGGAAACAGATGTGGGAAACCACACGTGCCCGGATCGCGGTTTCCGATCATATTAATCAACACGGCCGTTGGTCTGCCGATGGACCATATTGCGCATAATAGGAAACATGATGGAACATATTGTCAGATTGCGCGCGCTGGATAACGTTGTCGTTGCAAATCGTGCATTGAACGCTGGTGATAAAGTTGGCGATATCACTTTGCTGGATGCCATCCCGGCGGGTCATAAAATAGCGGCATCTGATATAACAGCGGGTGCACGGATTTTGAAATATGGACAGACGATTGGCTATGCCATGTCTGATATTGCATGTGGGAAACATCTGCATACGCATAATGTTGAATTTCGCGCCACTGACGCGGAATACCAATTTGGCACAAATCTACAGGATGTGGTGCGGGTTCCTGATCAGGCGCGCGATATGTTTATGGGTTATCGGCGCGAAAATGGCAGCGTGGGAACGCGCAATTACATTGCGATCGTCACATCGGTGAATTGCTCTGCCACGGCTGCGCGGCGCATCGCGGACAGTTTTGGGGAAGAAGAGCTTTCCAAATATCCGAACGTTGATGGCGTTGTGGCATTCGTGCATGGCACGGGTTGCGGCATGGCAGGGGACGGAGAAGGGTTCGAAGCGCTGCAACGGGTTATGTGGGGATACGCAAAACATCCAAATCATGGCGGCGTTGTGATGGTTGGATTGGGCTGTGAAATGAATCAAATCGACTGGCTGCTGGATGCTTATGGGTTGCGGCAATCTCCGACCTTTCAAACCATGAATATTCAATCCGTTGCGGGTTTACAGAAAACGATTGAAATGGGTGTGAAAAAGGTACGCGAGATGCTGCCCATAGTGAATGCAGCGCAGCGCACCCCATGTCCTGCATCCGAACTAAAGGTAGCGCTGCAATGTGGTGGATCAGATGCCTGGTCGGGGATCACCGCCAATCCTGCATTGGGTGAAGCCTGTGATTTACTTGTGGCCCAAGGGGGGACAGGGGTATTGGCCGAAACGCCCGAAATCTATGGCGCCGAACATTTGCTAACGGAACGTGCCATTAATCGCGCAACGGGGGATCGCCTGATTGGGCTGATCAACTGGTGGGAGGATTACACCGCCCGCAACCGCGGGTCGATGGACAACAACCCCAGTCCTGGAAACAAAAAAGGGGGGCTAACCACGATCCTTGAAAAATCATTGGGCGCCGCGGCCAAGGGGGGGACAACCCCGCTGACAGGAGTGTATAAATACGCCGAACCCGTGCGCGCGCAGGGGTTCACATTTATGGACAGTCCTGGGTATGATCCCGCGTCTGTCACGGGACAGATTGCGGGTGGATGTAACCTTGTGTGTTTTACCACAGGGCGCGGATCGGCCTTTGGATCAAAGCCCGCGCCAACCATCAAATTGTCCACGAACACGGCCATGTATGAACGCATGTTCGATGATATGGATATCAATTGTGGGGACATCATCACAGGTGGGGCAACAATCCAATCAAAGGGTCGTGAGATTTATGAAATGTTCCTGCGCATTGCATCAGGTGAGGCCTCAAAATCCGAGGCACAGGGTTTGGGTGATTATGAATTTGTGCCATGGCAAATTGGGGCGGTGATGTAATGGTCAAACTACTGCTTGCTGGTACTGGATTGATTGGTGGGCGCCATTTGAACCATATCTTAGAACACCCTGATTTGACGTTGGCGGGAATAATTGACCCGGTGGTCGAAAATCGCACGACGCCTTATGCGCCTGGGTTTGCCTCATTTGATGAAGTGGACGTTGACGCCGATGGAATAATTTTGGCCACCCCCACAGATACACATGCGCCTTTGACAATTGCAGCGCTAGATCATGGATTGCATGTGCTGGTGGAAAAACCTGTTGCCGCATCGTTGGAGGAAGCAGATGCGATGATCCGGGCATCAAAACGGACGGGTAAAAAGATATTGGTGGGACACCACCGCCGACATCATCCACTGATCAGCAAAACTGTTGAAATCCTTCAATCAGGTCAGATCGGGCGTCCTTTGGTGGCCTCGCTTTTGTGGTGTATGAAAAAACCGGATGATTATTTCGACGTCGAATGGCGCAAAGGCGTGGACGGTGGACCCGTCAAACAGAACCTGATCCATGATGTCGATACATTGCGCGCCTTTTTTGGCGAGGTGACTTCGATCACTGGCGCTGGCAGCAATGTGATGCGCAACGCACCGCGCCATGAAAACGGTGGTGTTGTTTTAACGTTTGACAGTGGGGTGATTGTGACGATTGCCTTTTCTGATGCCACACCCACCCCATGGGGATTTGAGGCAGGAACAGGGGAAAGCCCGCATATCCCCAAAACCGCGCAAACCTCGATGCAGATTGCCTGTTCAAATGGGGGGTTGGAATTTCCGACGCTGAATGTTTGGAGTGGGGCGGAACATTGGAATGAAAAACCTGAAATGCACGCCACTGAAGTGGCCCAAGCTGTGCCGTTGATCAGACAGTTAGAACATTTCGCGGATGTGATACGGGGCAAGTGTGAACCAGTGGTTGACGCCGCATCGGCACGCGAAACACTCTCGGTGATCTTAGAAATTGAACGCGCCACTGCGCCACCGACACTTGATCTGTAGGGGGCACAGATGACCCAAGCGCCCTCAGCATTGATCCAATCGCAGGCCCGTACTGGAATTGTTTTGATGATCGCAGCCTGGGGCACATTTTCGATAATAGATACCTCTGCCAAATATTTGGTAATGGCAGCAATCCCTGCGGTTCAGGTTGCTTTTATGCGCTATGCTGTGCAGTTTTTATTCACACTCATCGAAGGATCGCGTGATGGCATTACCGCGATCCGATCACTGGATCACACAACGCTGGCGTTGTTAACGTTGCGCGGGTCTTTGTTGGTGGTATCGACATTTTTCAATTTTGTTGCGGTCAAATACCTGTCGCTTACGATGACTGCGGCAATCATGTTTTCGTCACCTATTTTTGTGGCACTTTTTTCAATTGTCTTTCTAAAGGAACGGGTTGGTATTTGGCGGTGGAGCGCGATTATAGTAGGGTTCGTTGGTGTGCTGATTATCGTACGCCCCTTGGATGATGATTTTCATTGGGCGGCGCTGCTATCCCTGCACAACGCGATCGCGATTTCCGTGTTTTCAATGATTACGCGTCGATTGGCAGGTACTGTAAACGCCCAAGTCATGCAGTTTTTTTCGGGTGGCTTGGGGACCATCGCGTTATGTCCGTTTGCGATCTACGCCTGGAGCATGCCAACGCAAACGGTCGGATGGTTCCTGCTTGTCATTGTGGGTGCGGCTGCGTGGCTGGGTCATAATATGTTTTCACGCGCGCATGTTTATGCCAATGCAGCGACCCTAATGCCGTTTTCGTATTCGTTCATCATATTCATGGCGCTCGCGTCCTATGTGGTGTTCGCCACGCATCCTGATGTTTGGGTTTTTGTTGGCGCAGGGTTGGTTGCAGGATCGGGCTTAATAATTTGGTGGCGTGAAAATCAAAATAATACGCAAGCAACATGAAGGGGTACAGTGATGAATTCATATGACTTTCGCGATCAGGTGGCGGTGATTACGGGCGGTGCGCAGGGGATCGGTTACGCAGTTGCGCAGCGGATGATTGAAAATGGGGCCACGGTGCTTCTTTGGGATTTTGATGCCAAGCGTGCTGAAGCAAGCGCCAAAAAACTGGGCGCGACAGCCATCCATTGCGATATCAGTGATTGGGATGCCGGATCAACGCGGTAGCCCCCGTTCTCGGAGCGTGCATCGTGTCGGCAACATGCCGCATACCATGGTACGGATGCAGTAGCGCCCCAACGGCTCCGACCGACGAGTCGCTGTCTGTATCGGCGGTGACCATACGCCAGAAGCGAAGCAGTGGACATTCGGCACTCTTTGCTTAAGCGAAGCGGCAGCCAG
>CAXABH010000182.1:0-4628 GCA_963966925.1 uncultured Rhodobacterales bacterium | reverse complement strand
ATGCAGGAAGATATGGGGTGCTTGGCGGTAGGTTTGATGTGATCATCTCTGCATAAACATAAACAATGACCGCGATCAGCAGTAAAATAACCGCTGCCCGAAATCCACGTCGCGCAGATGCATTTTTTTGTGCTATTGTGTCAGTTTCTGCTTTTGGGGTGGATTTTTTATCCCGCCGCAGCGTCGAATTGATTTCTTCTATGTCTGGTAACAGGTCGCGTCTGGAGGCGGGCGCATTTGATGCAGTCTCTTTGTATAACTCGTCTAGATCGTCCAGTTTGGGATCAATATATCCGCTTCTCTTGGGTTGCTGATCTGATGTGGGTTCATCAACATTCAGGGCGAATTCGTCTTGATGCTCGAATGCTTCAGCAGCCCGCTGTTCGCGTTCGCGCTGTGCTTCCTCTTTTAGAATGTCAGCAACGGACGGGGCAATTTCGCGTTTTGTGCGTTCGTGTGTGATTGCCGGAGCGATATTGGCGTCTTCATCTGCAAGCACATCGATTTCTTGTTCTAGCGAGCGTTCGAATTCATCATCAATTGGATCAGGCTCTAAATCCTTATCGGGTTGCTCTTGCTCGGGTGTGGTTTCCGGTTCTGTTTGTTCAAAATGTTCCTTAAGGGTTTGTGCAATGTCTGACTGCTGTTCTGTGTCGGGATGGGTTTGGAACCATGTTTCCTGACAGTTTGAACATTGCACATCGCGTCCCTTGGCTGGAATGACATCCGCCGGAACTTCGTATTGGGCCGAACAATTCGGGCAGATCAGTCGCATTTCATCCCCTAAATCAAGCTCTTCTCTTGCATGCCTGTCTATTATTCTATGAATATCAGTTACATCAGAAAAGTGCTAAAGGGAAATAAATGTCTGATTGCATCCTGGGCGGTGCTCAGGCACAACAGGGCAGCGACATTAAAAGTGGGGCGGATGTGATAGAATTAGACGCAGTGGCCTATAGCTACGGGGGTGGTGAACTGCTCTCGGATATGTCACTTACCATCACACCAGGTGCATTTTATTTTCTAACGGGTCCCTCTGGCGCGGGTAAAACCACCTTTTTGAAAATGTGCTACGCGGCCTTGCGTCCAACCTCAGGTGCGTTGAAATTGTTCGGCCAGGATGTGCGCACAATGGAGCGCAATGATATTGCCCTAGTGCGTCGTCGTATTGGCGTGGTGCATCAAGACTGCCAATTCATTGATCACCTCAGTGTTTCTGATAACATTGCCCTGCCTTTATCTGTCGCAGGTCAAGATAACTGGGATGATACCACCAATCTAAAGGAATTATTGGCATGGGTCGGGCTAAGTCATCGCGCAAACGCCCTTCCGCCTGAATTATCAGGGGGTGAACGGCAGCGTGCGGCGCTTGCGCGTGCGATTATTATGTCACCTGATATTGTTCTGGCCGACGAACCCACAGGCAATGTGGATTGGGAAATGTCAGAACGTTTGTTGCGTTTGCTGTTGGAATTAAATCGCATGGGGAAAACAGTGGTTATTGCCAGTCATGACCTTAGCCTTATTCGATCTGCAAAATCCCAGGTGCAGGCGCGGGTTTTGCGCATTGCAAACAAACGTCTGCAACTTGCGGGTGCAAATCTATGAACGCGCTGTTCTCTGCTCTTGCTGCATTATTCGTGGGTGATCTACAGCGCGATCGTGTTGTGCCCGCCAGCGGATACACATCGACACTGACCAGTTTGACCGCTGCAGCGATGGCCTTTTTGGTGGTTTTTGCATTGTCGCTGTCACTGGCATCCTATCGGTTGGCACAGGATTGGTCAGAGGCCTTGGAACAATCTGCCACGTTGCGCATTTCAGCGCCTATCGAACAATTGGACGCACAGGTTTCCCGCGCAATTGAAATTTTGGAAACGACACCTGGAATAGCCTCGGCGCGTCCGCTAAGCAGCGAGGAACAGTCCGATTTATTGACCCCATGGCTGGGGATCGATGTTCCAATTGAAACGTTACCCCTGCCGCGTTTGATTGAAATCGTGCAAACCGCTGATGGGTTTGATCCACAGGGGTTGCGTTTACGTCTAACAGGGGAATTGCCCGGTGCTGTATTAGATGATCATGTGCGTTGGCGCCAACCATTGGTTCAGGCTGCAAATTGGCTTTCGGTACTGGGTGCAGTTGCGATTGGCCTGATCGGGTTGACCAGTGGTGCGATGATTATATTGGCCACGCGTGCTGCGCTGTCGGCGAATGCACAGGTTATCGCAGTTTTGCGCCTGATTGGGGCAACCGATGCCTATATCGAGGCAGCCTTTGTCCGCAGATTTGCGTTTCGTACATTTATTGGCGCCGTGATTGGTACGATATTGGGGGCAGGTGTTGTGGCGCTTTTCCCTGGTGAAGAGGAGCAAGCCGCCATATTAACTGGTCTGCGTTTAAGCGGCGTTGAATGGCTTTGGCTGGTATTGATCCCCCCCAGTTTATCTTCGATCGCCTTTAGTGCGACACGATATGCGGCGAACCGCGTTTTAAAAGGACTGACATAATATGTTTCAATGGCTTCGATCTTTGATCTTTACTCTGCAGATGTATCTGATGATGGCGGTCATTGGGATTGGCATGCTGCCTTTGGCATTGTGGAAACAGAAATACGTTTATTTGACGGTTCATACCTATTGTCGTTGGGTGATGTGGACTGCGAATTGGATGGTTGGCCTGAAAACGGAATTTCGGGGCACCCCTCCGACAGAACAGGCGCTGGTCGCGGCCAAGCATCAGAGTTTCCTTGATGTTCTGATGATAGCCTCACAAGTGCCGCAACCCAAATACATCATGAAATCTTCGTTAAAACATGTTCCTGTTTTGGGCTGGTTCGGTCGCCTGACGGGATCTGTGCCTGTGGAACGTGGCAAACGCGCAGAAGCGATCAAACAAATGATGGAGGGCGTCAAAAGCGGTAAAGTGCCGGGGGGACAATTGGTTATTTACCCCCAAGGAACCCGCGTTGCTCCAGGCGATCATAAACCGTATAAAGTGGGCAGTGCGGTGTTGTACACAGAATTAGGTCAAAGGTGTTATCCAGTTGCGTGTAATGTCGGTGTGTTTTGGCCACGCTACGGTATTTTGAAAAAGCCCGGAACAGCGATCATTGAATTCCTTGATCCGATTGAACCGGGATTAGATAAAAATGCGTTCATGTCGCGGCTTGAGGACGTGGTTGAAACGCGTTCAAAGGAATTGATGCGCGATGCTGGATTTAAAGTCGATTGAGTTTGTAAAAACTGTTGAAGGGCTTGAAGCACTCTATAATAACGCGGCCCCGGCCGCCCTTAGAAAGGTTGTGGATCGGATCACACCCAAATATTGGCAGTGGATCACATCCGCCCGTTTTTGTGTTTTAACAACAGTGGGTTCTGCAGGAACCGATGGCAGTCCGCGCGGCGATGATGGTCCAACGGTTATGGCCCTTGATGAACACACAATGGCAATGCCCGATTGGCGCGGTAACAACCGTTTGGACAGTTTGCGCAATATTGTCGAAGATGGGCGTGTGTCGCTTTTATTTCTGATTGGTGGGGATAATTTTGCGGTGCGGGTCAACGGGATCGCACGTCTAAGTGCCGATGATAAATTGCGTGCGTTATTTGAAAAGCAGGGGCACACACCGAAAACTGTCATCGTGATTAAGGTGGTTGAAATCTATTCGCAATGCTCGCGTGCCCTGATGCGCTCTGGACTGTGGGCGCAAACGCGTCCAGCGGATTTGCCAACTGTGGGTGATTTGCTGAAAGAAGCAAGCCTTGGGGATTTGGATGGCCCCCAATACGACAACGATCAGGCCAAAAGATCCCAAAACACATTATGGAGCGATTGATATGCCTGCACTAAAGCCGACCGCGCATTATGGTGAAATCATCTGGTTAGGTGCCGTCGGAGATCGGGATGCGGGTTTGCGATCGGCTTCGGCACAAACGCTGTCTCTGGGTTTTGAAGGGCCAACTGGGGAAACCCATGGCGGGTTAACACGCGCGTCCTGTTCGCGTGTCTTGTCCCAATATAAACGTGGCACTGAAATCAGAAATGTGCGTCAACTTTCAATCGTTAGCGAAGAGGAGCTATCCGAAATCGCACATGACATGGGTATCCCCCACCTTGATCCATCATGGATCGGGGCCAGTGTTGTCCTTCGTGGTATAGCGGATTTTTCGTATGTTCCCCCCTCCAGCCGTTTGCAAAATGATGCGGGAACAACACTGACAGTCGATATGCAAAATCGTCCCTGTCATTTACCCGTTGCAGAAATCAAACGGGATCATCCCGTAGAAGCAAAAGCGTTCAAGGCGGCGGCTTGGGGGCGGCGGGGTGTCACCGCATGGGTCGAACGTGAAGGCAAGCTGAGCGTGGGCGATCGGCTACGCCTTCATATTCCGGGTCAAAGGCCCTGGTTGGAACAAAGTTGACTGATCCGCTGTTGCGTTTCCCATCAGAAACCTAAGTGTGCCATCTCGCCGCAGTTTGGTGCGAAAATGTCGGAAATGCAGATCGCATCCTCCAAAGGACTCAGTATACCGACGAAAAAGCAACCACACACGTGGAGTAGGGAGTCACCGATGAGCCACAAGACTGATATAGAAATTGCCCGTGAGGCGGATAAGAAGCCGATA
>CAXABH010000181.1:0-4628 GCA_963966925.1 uncultured Rhodobacterales bacterium | reverse complement strand
CTTTTGGACGGGCCGATTAAAGTGTTCCATTCATAAGAGACGTGGGTTTATTCCAAGCCAATCACCAGATTGGCTAAGCGCCGACCTCCCCCCAAGGAGGCGCTTGTGCACCTCCCGAGGCCGGCTTGCACTATATGAACCAAGGCGGACTTTTGATTTCTTGACCCTCTACCGAGTTTTTCCGCAAAGCTGAAATGTGTGGCTCAACTTTCCAGTGATCTTTTGTTATCTCTTTGACCAACTCGTCACCGCCAACCTCACCGGCGTCAATGCCACCCTATCCCAAACATCGCTAACACATCCATATCCCATCGCGCGTTGCGCACCGACGTGATACCGACGTCTTACCGACGTAATACAGACCCGGGATTTAGGATGTTTTGGGGGTCAAGCGCGCCCTTAATCGCGTGCAGTGCCGCCAGTTTTGCAGGATCGCTATAGCGTTCCAAATCATCCACCTTTAGCCGTCCAATCCCATGTTCCGCACTATGTGATCCCCCCATCGAAACGACCAAATCATGCACTGTGCGTTTAATCTCATCGCGTAGGTTCCAAAACTCTTTCTTATCCCGTCCTTTGGGCGGAAAGACGTTATAATGCAGGTTCCCATCCCCCAAATGACCAAAGCAATTGATGCGCATGTCGCACAGTTTTTCCAAGTGACTTGGCGCCACCTTTATGAACTCTGGGATCATCGAAAGAGGCAATGAAATATCATGGCTGCTGATGGATCCGATGCGGCGGTTTGCGTCTGGGATTGTTTCGCGGATCGTCCACATATCCTGCGCCTGTGCCTTGGATTGCGCGATGATGCCATCACTGACCAACCCAGCCTCATGCCCCAATTCGAATAACCGTTCTAGGGCATCAGATGCGGACTGCGCACCCCCCATACCCAGTTCGATTAAAACCATCCATTCTGGTTTATCCTCAATGACTTGGCGAACATCTGGCATGGTTTCAGACAAAAAATCCAAGCCCATTTTGGACATCAATTCAAAGGCGAACACCGCCTCGCCCACTTCATCGCGTGTCATCGCCAATAGCGACAAGGCGGCACTTGGATCGCGCACAGTAAACAGGGCAACGCCCACATCCCTGGGCCGCGGCGCCAATTTCAATGAGGCGCCTGTGATGATGCCCAATGTCCCCTCGGATCCGATCATCAGATGGCGCAGATCGTAGCCTGTGTTATCCTTACGCAGACGCCCCAAGCCATTCCAAACTTCGCCGTCGGCCATGACAACTTAGGCCCAAACACAGATCACGCGTGTTGCCATAGCGCAGAACATTCACACCCCCAGCATTCGTCGCAAGGCACCCGCCAATGCGCGCACTGCCCCCAGAAGCCAAAGATAGAGGGAATAGACGATCCACATCCTCAGCCGCCTGTTGGATATTGGCCAAAATGACCCCCGCATCCACTGTCATCACATTTTCTTCGGGATAAACGGCGCGAATTTTCGTCATCTTTTCAAGAGATAAGATCAGCGGAACCGCCCCACTTTCAGCAAGCTGCCCCCCCACCAATCCGGTGCCCCCTCCATAGGGGATAATCGCAATCCGATGGGAATGGCACAATTTAACCAATGCGCTGACATCCTCGGTCGACTTGGGGCGTGCGACGTATTCTGCCTGCCCTTTCCAGCGGCCGCGCGGTTCTTCGACATACCCGGGTTCAATCGGAAATAACAGATGCGCCAATCCTGCATCTGACGCGATCGCGTAGAAGTTTTGGTCCGCTGGTAAATATGTGTTCATGCCATGCCCACCGATGTCCGCCCACGCCGATCTGCGCGTAATGCAGCATATAGGACGTGCGTGCGCCAACGACCATTAATTTGAATATAGGCCTGTGCAACACCTTCATATTTGTAGCCACATTTTTCCAAAACACCGCGCGATGCAACGTTTTCAGGCAAACAGGCGCTTTCAACACGGCTTATATCCATTGTGCTAAACGCATAATGCACCATCGCACGCAAGGCTTCTGTCATATAACCGTGACGCGCATATGGTTGACCAATCCAATATCCCATAGTTCCCGTTTGCGCAGGACCGTGACGGATATTGTCCAAGGTAATCGCCCCAACAAATTTGTCATCCTCGCGGCGGAACATGAACAGGGGGATGGCCGTTCCCCCGTTTATGTTTTTCTGCGACCAATACACCCTATTGGAAAACGACTTGCGCGATAAATGATCAGGGGACCACGTGGGCTCCCAAGGGGTCAAAAACTCTTTCGAGGCATGACGCAGCTCAGACCATTGACGATAGTCGGTTTGAGCAGGCGCGCGCAGGTACAAACGTTCGGTGTCTACACATACTTTGCGCTTAAAGAAAAACATTACGCTGCTCGTCGCGCCTCAAGCGCTGCTAGATCTGGTGCAGCGGAAATTGGGCCATAAAGCGCAGTCGCCATTTTAGCTGTTCCCACAATCGTTTGCGCATAGCTACGCAATTTATCCAAATTGACATCGTCAATGCGGGCCACTGTTTCTTCAAGATTGGGAACCTTGCCCCAAATCTGAACCATGCGTGCCAAACGTTCTGCACGGTTTGACGCGCTTTCCAAGCCCATCAAAAGCCCCGCTTTCATTTGGGCACGTGCGCGGTCCAGTTCAGCCTGGCTTAGTGTATCTGCAGCACGCTTTAGTTCATCAATGGTGATGTTTGCCAAATCGCCAATTTGCGCATCAGACGTGCCTGCATAGATCGTTGTCATTCCTGTGTCATTATAGGCGCCCGCTTGGGCAAAAATCGTGTAACACAATCCGCGCTTTTCTCTGATCTCTTGGAACAGGCGCGAGGACATACCCCCCCCCAATGCGATGGAATATATTTGCGCCGTATAGATATCGTCATGGCGATAACTTGGCCCCTCAAGCGCAAGGGTGAAATGCGCCTGCTCTAGTTCCTTTTCACGGCGCAATTCACCACTGTGAAATTGCGCATTAGACGGGGTGTCATGCTCGGGAATGATTGGCAAATCGCCAAATGCATCTGACAATAGGCGATACAATTCATCATGATCAATGCCGCCTGCCGCCGCAAATACCATGCGATCTGGTGAATAATGTGACGACACAAATTGAATCAGATCATCGCGATCAAACCGCGCAACATTATCTGATGGCCCTAAAATCGAACGCCCCAAAGATTGTTTGGGATAGGCGGTTTCCTGAAGCCAGTCAAAAATGATATCATCAGGTGTATCCAGCGTTTGACCAATTTCCTGCAGGATCACGCCGCGCTCAACCTCGACCTCGCGCGGGTCATAAACAGAATTGCGCAGAATATCGGCCAAAATATCAACACCCAAACGCACATCCTGGCGTAATAGACGTAAATAATAGGCTGTCGCCTCGCGCGAGGTATAGGCATTGATATAACCGCCCACATCCTCAATCGCTTCGGCGATATTGACTGCACTGCGTGTGCGCGTACCCTTGAACGCCATATGTTCCAGAAAATGCGCAATTCCCGTCTGGGATGGTGTTTCGTCCCGGCCACCCGCCATCACCCAAACACCAAGCGCCACGGATTCAAGCCCGGGCATATGTTCGGTCACAATTTGAAACCCATTGGGCAATGTATGGTGTTGAATGCTCAATTTCTGATCCGATCTGTTACGATGGCCTTTAATGCCTCAAGGTTATTATCAACACGGGTCACGCGTTCATCCCGTTCAAATAGGTCGGACATGCGCGGGGGTAAAGGGGGACGTATACCTGTCGCTGCCTCAACCGCATCGGGGAATTTAGCGGGGTGGGCTGTGGCCAGGGTGATCATGGGCGTATCCACATGACGCACACGATCCGCAACATGTGTTCCAATTGCGCTGTGCGGACACAACAGCTCTGCATGTGCCGCTAGGCTGTGCGTTATTTCAGCAGATGTTTCTGCCTCGCTCACGCGGCCACTATCAAAGTTTGCGCGCAATGCATCCATAACACCTTGGGACAGAGCAAATCCGCCATTTGATTTCAGTTCATTCATGACTTGGGCAATAGCTGCTCCGTCACGATCATAGGCATCGAACATCGCACGTTCAAAATTTGAACTGATCTGAATATCCATTGATGGGCTAATGGATGGGATCACATCGCCCATGCGATATTCACCCGTGCTTAGGCAGCGGTGCAAAATATCGTTTTGGTTTGTCGCAACAACCAACCGATCAATCGGCAGCCCCATGCGTTTGGCAATGTAGCCTGCAAAAATATCACCAAAATTCCCAGTAGGAACAGTAAAGCTGATCTTGCGATGCGGTGCACCCAATTGAACTGCAGATGAAAAGTAATAGACAACCTGCGCAAGAACACGCGCCCAGTTAATGGAATTCACGCCCGCCAATTTAACCCCATCGCGGAATTCAAAATCATTGAACATATCCTTTAGACGCGATTGGCAATCATCAAAAGTTCCATCCATCGCCAGTGCGTGGACATTGGTTTCTGTTGGTGTGGTCATCTGACGACGCTGCACTTCGGACACGCGACCGTGCGGATATAGGATGAACACATCAACGGCATCTAACCCACGAAAAGCCTCAATCGCGGCGCTGCCTGTGTCACCACTGGTCGCACCAACGATAGTGACACGATCACCACGGCGGTTCAGTGCCA
>CAXABH010000180.1:0-4653 GCA_963966925.1 uncultured Rhodobacterales bacterium | reverse complement strand
GCAGCCCTGCGCGCGTTTGCCCAATCCGTAGATGTCATTACATATGAATTTGAATATAGCCCCACCGGTGCGCAGGATATACGTGAAACGATCAAACCGATTTACCCAAACCGCGAAGCGCTTGGGGTTGCCCAGGATCGCATCACGGAATAAGAGTACGTAAATAATCTAGGCCTGACGACGGCACCCTATGCACAGATTGACACGCTAAGCGACCTAAAGGATGCCACGGATAAAGTTGGCCTACCTGCGATTTTGAAAACACGCCGTTTTGGGTACGACGGCAAAGGTCAGGCACGCCTGAAGTCCGAAAATGACATTGAAACCGCATATTCAGAAATGGCAGGGGCGCCATCAGTTTTAGAGGGTTTTGTAACATTCACTCGTGAAATTTCAGTCATCGCAGCACGTGGCATAAATGGGGAAATTGCCTGTTATGATCCAGGTGAAAACGTGCACCGCGATGGCATTTTGCATACCACGACAATTCCTGCAGAAATCCCCGCAATGATGGCAATGGATGCCGCATTGATGGCAGGAAAGATTTTAAACGCCTTGGACTATGTCGGTGTGATGGGCGTTGAAATGTTTGTGACAGCACAGGGTTTGATCGTGAATGAAATCGCACCGCGCGTTCATAATTCGGGCCATTGGACACAAAACGGATGCGCCGTGGACCAATTCGAACAACACATCCGCGCCGTGGCGGGCTGGCCCCTAGGCGATGGATCACGGTATGTGGACGTTGTTATGGAAAACCTGAACGGTAATGACATGGATCGGATCCCGGAACTATCCAAAGATCCTAAGGTTTCGTTGCACCTATATGGAAAGGCCGACATCAAAAAGGGCCGTAAAATGGGCCATGTGAATCGCGTCACATCACATTAGGCGAATAAACGGGCCGCAAATTCCCCCGTTATATAGGCAGGGCGACCATTGGAAAATGTCGCCTCAAGCTGCATATCTGCGTTAAGAACAATGAAATCAGCCCGCTGCCCTGCATGCACGCGGCCTCTATCATGCAGGCCAAGTACGGATGCAGGATTTGATGAAACCAATGGCCAAGCATCTTTAAATCCAATTTCAGTCGCCAACAGTAGCGCCGCCTGCAAAAGCGAGGGGTAATGATAATCAGATGCAAGCGCTGTACATAAATCTTGAGCAACTAAGTCACGTGCAGAAACGTTGCCTTTGTGCGATGATCCCCGCATAACATTGGGTGCACCTAATATGACGGCTTCGTCCATTTCAATCGCAGCTTTCGCCGCGTGTTGAGTTTCTGGAAATTCCGCAATCTTTACGCCCATTTGCGAAAACTTCTGCCGCTGCAATTTGGTAGCATCATCATGGCTTGCGAATAGCACGTCAGAGAATTGGGAAATCCAATTGGGCAAATCGCGCAAGGCCACCTCTTGTCCATTATGCATCTGTTGTAACAGGGCCAGATGCGTCTCTGGGCTGCGCTTGGCCTTTAATGCCTGCCCAGTCAATCGCGGCGGTTTCTTCCCCTTTGCCAGCGCCTCATGCGGGACGTGATCATTTAAAACGACGTATGGAATAGCAAACGCGTGGATCATAGCGGCAGCACGATCCCAATCGTCGCGCATCAGATATTCAAATCGCAATTGAGGAATAATATCGACAGGCATGTGCGCACGTTGATCACGCAGCAGTGCAAAGACTTCGCCTGCAAAATCAGGCCCGCGCATGCCCCCTTCCCAACTATAAAATTGCGCCATGACAGCCGTTGTGATGCCATTTACCGCCAGTTCAGAACAGGTTGCGCGCAATCCATTTGCCAAACCCTTAACCGCTCCACGTCGCGGTGCCATGTGGTGTTCAAATCCATCCCCATGCAAATCAATCAAACCCGGTAGGACCGTGTAGCCAGAGGCGTCAATGGATCGCCCTTTTACCTCTTTGGAAAAGAGTGCCCCAGATACTGCAACTTGCCCTAACTGCATTCCAGTTGGGGCTAAGTAAGCCACATTTTGAAGATTGAATTGCATTAACCCAGCCCGCTTATGCACAACTGACAAATGCCAGTACGGCGTTTCATTCTTTTCGAAAATACCCATTTTGGAAAAAATGCAAGGCTTGGTTTAAAACTTCGCTGTTGTTCATCATAAATGTGTGCGTAACAGGTAGAACAATGTGATCCTTCATTCCGGCAACTTTTGTGGTCTTTATGGACACCTTTCCATCATCTTTGCCTGGGATAAAATGTGAATAGTAGGGGTTTAAACTGCGTCTTCCTGCTATAACGCCAAGATCAAAACCGACATCAGGAAATTCCCTGACAATCCCATCGCGAATTGGCGCTACGCCCCAACACATGCAGCATGATCACACAGCGATTTTCAGCAGAGAGCGCGGCGCCAACTCAAATAAAGAGATAGACAACAAATAAAATAAATAAACGCATGTTCGTCCAAATTTGCTTTGGACACAGCTATGTACGATGCCCAAAAAAACAAGACCCGCGTATCACAGATACGCGGGTCCAAAAGTTTGCAACACTATGTGCAACTGTACGGATGATTACATCATGCCGCCCATGCCGCCCATGCCGCCCATATCTGGCATTCCGCCAGCTGCTGCGCCTGGTTTCTCTGGCTTATCAGCAACCATTGCTTCGGTTGTGATCAATAGGCCAGCAACAGATGCCGCATCTTCTAGTGCAGTACGTGTTACTTTTGCAGGGTCAATCACACCGAATGAGAACATGTCGCCATATTCCTCTGTCTGTGCGTTGAAGCCGAATGATGTGTCTTCGCTTTCACGGATTTTGCCCGCAACAACAGCGCCATCTACACCGGCGTTTTCAGCGATCTGACGTAGTGGCGCTTCGATTGCGCGACGTACGATTGCGATGCCTGCGTTTTGATCCGCGTTTACACCTTCTAGACCTTCAAGCGCTTTGCCGCCTTGAACAAGTGCGACACCACCACCAACGATGACACCCTCTTGTACGGCTGCACGTGTCGCGTTCAATGCATCATCAACGCGATCTTTACGCTCTTTCACTTCAACTTCTGTCATGCCGCCAACGCGGATAACTGCAACACCGCCTGCCAATTTGGCAACGCGCTCTTGTAGCTTTTCACGATCGTATTCAGATGTTGTTTCTTGGATCTGTGCGTGGATTTGTGAAACACGTGCTTCGATCTCTGCTTTGTCGCCTGCACCATCAACGATTGTTGTTTCGTCCTTGGTGATTTGAACCTTCTTAGCAGTTCCCAGCATGTCCATTGTCACGCCTTCTAGCTTCATGCCAAGATCTTCTGAGATGACTTGACCGCCAGTTAGGATTGCGATGTCCTGAAGCATTGCTTTACGACGATCACCAAAACCTGGTGCTTTTACTGCCGCGATTTTCAGACCGCCACGCAATTTGTTCACAACCAATGTTGCCAACGCTTCGCCTTCGACGTCTTCTGCAATGATCAACAATGGTTTTTGTGATTGGATCACTGACTCTAGAAGCGGAACCATTGGCTGAAGAGAAGACAGCTTCTTCTCGTGCAATAGGATCATGCAATCTTCTAGTTCTGTTGTCATTTTGTCAGGGTTTGTCACGAAGTATGGTGATAGGTAACCGCGGTCGAACTGCATACCTTCCACAACAACTGTCTCTGTCTCAAGACCTTTGTTTTCTTCAACAGTGATAACACCTTCGTTGCCAACTTTTTGCATCGCGTCTGCGATCTGACGACCGATTTCTGCTTCGCCGTTTGCTGAGATTGTGCCAACCTGTGCAACTTCGTCGCTATCTTTCACGTCACGTGATGATGCTTTGATACCTTCAACAACTTTTGCAGTCGCTAGGTCGATGCCACGTTTCAGATCCATTGGGTTCATACCCGCTGCAACTGATTTCATGCCTTCTTTTACGATAGCTTGCGCCAAAACAGTCGCAGTTGTTGTGCCGTCGCCCGCTTCGTCATTTGTGCGGCTTGCGACTTCTTTGACCATCTGTGCGCCCATGTTTTCGAACTTGTCTTCTAGTTCGATTTCTTTCGCAACAGAAACACCGTCTTTTGTGATGCGTGGTGCACCGAATGATTTATCCAAAACAACGTTACGGCCTTTTGGTCCCAATGTTACCTTTACCGCGTCCGCTAGGATATTTACGCCGCGTAGCATGCGATCGCGTGCGTCTGAGTTGAACTTGACGTCTTTTGCAGCCATTGTGCAGTTCCTCGTCTAAAATGTTAAAATTCTTGTGATGCGCGATTAGGACAAAATGCCCAAGATGTCGCCTTCTTTCATCATCAACAGCTCTTCGCCATCAACAGTAACTTCTGTGCCTGACCATTTGCCAAACAAAACTTTGTCACCTTCGTTGACGGCCATTGCGATCAACTCGCCGCTGTCTTTGCGTGCGCCTTCGCCACATGCAACAATAATGCCTTCAGCTGGTTTCTCTTTCGCGCTGTCTGGAATGATCAGCCCACCAGAGGTTTTCTCGTCACTCTCAATACGGCGAACAAGCACTCGATCGTGAAGCGGTTTTAATGCCATTTCAGAGGCTCCCTAAAATATGTTTCATTATGCCCGTCTTGGGCTATTAGCACTCACACTTGCCGAGTGCTAACGGCGCATAGTTAGGGATCACGTAAGCGAGGGTCAACACTCAACGCGAAAAAA
>CAXABH010000179.1:0-4668 GCA_963966925.1 uncultured Rhodobacterales bacterium | reverse complement strand
GATGACATAAAGATTGTGTTTCACAATCGCCCAGACGATTTTCAGCCGCCTTGTGGTGTTGTGGATATAAACGATTCATTGATTGAAAAGATGCAATTGCGGGCTGTACATGATTGGGGCTGGCGGTGCGGTGATTATGCATACTACGCACTACGACAGGCATATCCGGATTATGACTATTATTGGCTGATCGAACCTGATGTGTTTGTGTCGGGTGACGCGCGTGTGTTCTTTTCACTGTTTAAAACGGAACAGGCCGATGTTATTGGTTTGGATGTTGCAACGTTCGATCCAAAACATCGCTTTGCGACGCATGTTGGTAACGCAACACCGATGCGTGCGATTTTTGCGCTGACCCGTTTTAGTGGCCCCGCAATTGATTTCGCATACAAACGCAGGGTGAACTATTCGTCTAAGCCTGTTCCACCGTATAACTATGCGAACGATGAACTGTTCATGTTTTCGCATACGCTAACAAATTCTACGTTCAATTTGGGTCAATTCCGTGAAATTGCCCCGACTTGGTTTGCAGACGTCCAATTTGATACCAACCCAGATTTGATTGTTGATTTGGTTGAACAAGATCTGAACGGTCAAAATAAAATATTACACCCAGTTGTTGATCGTCAAACCTTTGCGCGCGCGCTTGCAAAGCGGATGGTTGGTCGCACGGGCGTATTGAAACAAAATAAAACTGAACTTCGCGCATTATCATCAACCGAACTTGATCAGCTTGCTGATTGCGCTCGGGATGAGTTGCGCAATCACTTACGTGCCTTTGAAGGCTAGAAAAAAGGAAAACCCACATGTTGGAAATCAAAAACCTAAAAGTATCGTTGGCAGAGGAAGACAAAGAAATCCTAAAGGGTGTCGATCTTACGGTTGAGGCTGGCAAGGTGCATGCGATTATGGGGCCAAATGGTTCTGGCAAATCAACATTATCTTACGTTTTGTCGGGCAAAGACGGTTATGAAGTTACAGATGGAGCTGCCAGTCTGGATGGCGAAGACCTGTTAGAGCTGGACCCAGAAGAACGTGCGGCGGCGGGTCTGTTTTTGGCGTTTCAATACCCAGTTGAAATTCCAGGTGTGGGCAACATGACATTCCTACGCACCGCCGTGAATGCGCAGCGCAAAGCACGCGGAGAAGAAGAAATGTCTGCGGCTGAATTCCTTAAAGTCGTTCGCGAACGTGCGAAAACACTGAAAATTGACGCTGATATGCTAAAGCGTCCAGTGAATGTTGGGTTTTCAGGCGGTGAGAAAAAGCGTAACGAAATTCTTCAGATGGCGATGCTAGAGCCCAAAATGTGCATTCTGGATGAAACGGACAGTGGGTTGGACGTAGATGCCATGAAATTGGTGTCAGAAGGCGTGAATGCGTTGCGCGACGCTGGGCGCGGGTTCTTGGTTATCACACACTACCAACGCCTATTGGATCACATCAAACCTGATGTTGTACATATCATGGCAAACGGCCGTATCGTAAAAACAGGTGGGCCAGAATTGGCACTTGAGGTCGAACAAAACGGTTATGCCGACATCTTGGCGGAGGTCGCCTAATGGGCATCGCGGAAACTAGAATTTCACAACTTCAAGACCGCGTGGCCGGGCTGAGCGTTGCAGAGTCAGCTTGGAACGCTAAAAATCGTGCGGCGGCGGTCGAACGGTTGCAGTCGATGGGGCTTCCTGCACCGCGGGATGAATATTGGCGCTTTACGGATCCCAAAAACTTGAACGCCGTTGATGCACCTGCTGCTAAGCTGTTTGCTGCCCAGGAAACAGATGTTTTTGACAGGGTTGAGCGGTTACAAATTGTATTCGTAGATGGCGTGTTTGATGCCGACGCCTCTGATGATCTGACTGGCACACATATGTCGATCCAACGATTAAGTGTTGCCGAAGATCAGGACACGCATTGGGCGGCTGACTGTTACGGCACGCTTGAAGCGATTGGACAAACGCCCGTTCAACGCCCGTTCGCGGCCCTTAGCACGGCCTATGCAACGGATGGCGTATTAATCCATGTTACGGGTAAGGTCGAAAAACCCGTCAATATTATCTATCGTCGCGCGGATGAAACCTCTGATGCGATTTTACACCATGTGATTAAGCTGGAAGAGGGCGCGGAACTGACATTATTGGAAAATGGTCCAGCGGCCGCACGATTGAACAGTACCTGCGAAGTATTCGTTGCAGATCGCGCTGTGTTTCATCATGTACGGACCCAGGGGCGCGATCATGAACGTCGTGCTGTGACACATATCTTCGCCGATTTAGGAACCGAAAGTGTGTTCAAATCCTTTACGCTTACGGCAAATGGGGCACTGACGCGCAATGAATGTGTGCTGCGGTTGAATGGCGATGATGCAACTGCACACGTTGCGGGTGCCTCGGTTGGGGATGGGGATTTCCATCACGATGACACTGTGTTCGTCACCCATGATGCCGTCGGATGCGAAAGCCGTCAGGTTTTCAAAAAGGTACTGCGCAATGGTGCAACTGGTGTGTTTCAGGGCAAAATTCTGGTGAAACCCGATGCGCAGAAAACCGATGGATATCAAATCAGTCAGTCCCTGCTATTGGATGATGATAGCCAATTTTTGGCAAAGCCTGAATTGGAAATCTATGCGGATGATGTTGCCTGTTCACACGGCTCTACATCAGGTGCCATAGATGATGAGGCATTGTTTTATCTGTGTTCACGCGGGGTTCCAAAGGATCAGGCAACTGATTTGCTGACCCTTGCGTTTTTGGCTGAAGCAGTTGATGAAATTGAAAGTGATACGCTTTCTGATTTGATCGTTGAAAAGCTTGAAGGCTGGTTAGAGCGTCACCGTCCATAATGTCGATTGTTCAGGATATCATCAAAACTTATCGTAAACCCCAGCAGGTCATTACTGGTCTGCTAGAGGGCACCGTATCCGAGAGCCGTTCTTTGGCCATTCTGATGGGGGGGTGTGTTGGAACATTTGTGTCCTCATGGCCTGCACTGGCGCGTCAGGCGCATCTAGAATCTAGGGATGTAACAGATTTGATGGGCGGCGCGCTTTTGGCATGGGTGTTTATCATGCCGTTGGTTTTTTATGTGCTGTCCATGATGTTGTGGGGTATTCAGCGCGTTCTGATGGGACGCGCGCGCATGGATCAGGTACGTATTTTACTGTTTTGGTCCTTTTTTGCCACTCTTCCGGTTATGTTCCTACATGGATTGGTGCGTGGTTTTATCGGTGCCGGACCTGCGCAGAATATTGTTGGGTTTGTTTGGTTTGCGCTTCTTGTTTGGTTTGTAACCTCAGGGTTCAAAGCCGTCGCTAAATTAGGGAAATCACATGATTGATCTTACCCGCTTGACATTGGATACACCGCGCGATCCCAAATCAGTTGCAGAACAACTGCTGGGATTGGGGTTAACGCGGCCTCAAATCATATCGCTGTTTGCGGTGTCGGTGTGCCTAAGTGTGATTTCCTTATTTGTGTCCAACGTTTCCATGAATGGCGAGGATCCATTTGTGCTTATCGTGGGGCCGGGTTTGGTAATGGGGCCATTGCCTGTGGCCATCATGATATTTGTTATGACACTGGTCAGTGCACTTGCGTCGTCGCGGATTGGTCAAATGTTCGGGGGACGGGGTGATTTCAACGCGTTGTTGATTGTCATGTCTTGGCTGCAGTGGATGCAATTTGTATTTCAAATGGTGTCAACGCTGCTATCATTTATTTCAATCGCGCTAAGTGGTTTGGTATCTCTAGTGATCTTTGTTTTGACGCTATGGATGTTTGTTTCAATGGTGGATCGTGCGCATGGCTTTGATAGTGCACTAAAATCAATCGTAACAATTGTATTAGGCAGCACCGTTGCAGGTGTCTCTGTAGGGTTTGTTGCAATCATGTTCGCGGGGGCGATGTAATGTTTGACGTCAATAAAATACGCAGTGAATTTCCGATTTTATCACGTGAAGTGAATGGGAAACCGTTGGTTTATTTGGACAATGGCGCCTCGGCACAAAAGCCGCAGGTGGTCATTGACGCAATCGAGCGTGCTTATGCGCACGAATATGCAAATGTGCATCGGGGTTTGCACTATCTTAGCAACCTTGCCACGGAAAAATATGAATCTGTACGCGAAGTGATTGCGCGGTTTTTGGGCGTTCGTGATGCGGATGAAATCGTATTGAACACAGGTTCAACAATGGGCATCAATACTGTCGCCTATGGTTGGGCGATGCCACGTCTGCAGGCGGGTGATGAAATTATCCTATCCGTCATGGAACACCACGCCAACATCGTGCCGTGGCATTTTTTGCGCGAACGCCAGGGCGTTGTTCTGAAATGGGTTGATGTGGATGATACTGGATATCTGGACCCGCAGGCAGTGATCGACGCGATGACGGATAACACAAAATTAATTGCTGTGACGCATATGTCGAACGTTTTGGGGACGCGCGTTGACGTGAAATCCATCTGTGCTGCGGCACAGAAACGCGGGGTGCCCGTTTTGGTTGATGGATCACAGGCGGCCGTACATGAACCTGTGGATATTTCCGACATCGGATGTGATTTTTACGCGGTGACGGGGCATAAACTTTATGGTCCATCAGGGTCAGGGGCAATTTATATCAACGCGGACCGCCAACGCGAAATGCAGCCCTTTATCGGCGGGGCGGCC
>CAXABH010000178.1:0-4681 GCA_963966925.1 uncultured Rhodobacterales bacterium | reverse complement strand
CCATTAATCACTTCACAATCCGCAAAATCAGCACCGCAGGATTTTACCCGCAAACGGATTTTACCGTCGTTCACCAACAATGTTGACTCGGGGCGCAGTGCTGCAAAAATTTCTGGATGTGGCAGGCAGACCCGCGTGCTGCCCCCCTCGGTTGTGTCCAAATCCATGCGGAAAGAGGCACCGTTTTCCAATTCTTCTTCGCCATTGGCAAAGGATCCAACGCGCAATTTTGGTCCCTGTAAATCCGCAAGAATCGCAATCGGGCTGCTTAACTCGGCCTCAATCTGACGAATAAGACGATGACGATCTGCAATTTCAGCGTGCGTTCCATGCGACATGTTCAGCCGGAATACATCTGCGCCGGCCTCGTGCAGCGCCTTGATCATCTCATAGGTGCTGGACGCTGGTCCAAGGGTTGCAACGATTTTCACATTCCGATGACGTCTCATGTCTTTACCTTTTCTTCGCAACGCAGCGGATCTGCGCGGCAATTCATTCACATTACTGTTAGCGTTAACATTTTCTGCTTTATGCAGTATGTGAAAACTTTTCGCAACGCTAATTCCGTGGACACACTCTCAAATTATGGAAACGATACTATGACAGTTCTGGACCAATGGACAGGAACTCCATATATCCTGAACAAACAGTTTGAAAGGAGCAATCCAATGGATGATCAAACGCGCATTGAATTAGAAGCCGCCGCTTTTCGCGCATTACGAGAGCATTTGATGGAAAAACGCACTGACGTTCAGAACATCGACATGATGAATCTGGCGGGGTTTTGTCGCAACTGTTTGTCCCGTTGGTACCAAGAGGCCGCAAATGAACGCGGCATTGATATGGGTAAAGAGGACGCACGCGAAATCTTTTACGGCATGACGATGGCAGAGTGGAAAGCAAACTATCAGTCCGACGCATCAGGCGATCAGAAAAAGGCCTTTGACAAGGCGTTTACTGAAAATGTCGGATCCAAAGATTAACGACAAAAATGATACAAGCGCAGTTCATGCGCTGGTTGCGTTAACACATTAAAATCTTTGTCCTGGCTTTGATCCATCATCCCGATCAAGCCAGTAGTCGGCATTACCGCGACCACAGCGTGGGCGCGCCATGTCGCAACCTGTGGTGATTGTTAGTCACACGTCCCCTTCCCCATGGAAGGCCAGCACAGTTAACTTTTTGCTTTTACAACTTGTAGCAAAGGCAACAGGGCAGACATATCGGGACCGTGGGCCATTCCTGTCAACGCTTTGCGTAGGGGCATGAACAATCCCTTGCCTTTACGACCGGTTGCCGCCTTCACTTCGGATGTCCATGCAGACCAAGTGCTGTCATCAAAGGGCAAAGCGGGCAGCATATCCATCGCGGTTGCAACAAATTCGCGGTCTTCTTCGTCGATCAATGGATCGGCACCTTGGCTAATTAAAACCCACCAAGCCGCAATATCTTTACGTGTTGTAATGTTCTCGCGCACAACTGCCCAGAACGGTTCCGCCATATCAGCGTTGACGCCCGCAGCATCCAAATCGTTTTGTATCTCTGTCAGGGGTAGATCGTGCAACAAACGCGCCGTCAATGGGTACAAGTCCGCTTCATCAAACTTGGTCGGTGCAGACCCAAAGGTTGAGAGTTCGAAATTTTCGGCAACTTCATCTAATGATGTACGCAGCTCAACAGGTTCGCTGGATCCCAGACGCGCCATATGGCTGATGATGGCTTCGGGTTCTATACCATTTTCGCGCATGTCCTTTAGCGCAAGGGTGCCCAACCGTTTTGACAATGCCTCACCTTGTGGACCTGTCAGCAGCGAATGGTGCGCAAATTCGGGTACAACACCCCCTAACGCTTGGATCATCTGGATTTGGGTCGCTGTATTTGTGACGTGATCTGATCCGCGCACAACATGTGTAATGCCCATTTCCGTGTCATCTACGACCGAGGCTAAGGTATACAGAAACTGACCATCTGCGCGGATCAAAACCGGATCAGACACAGATGCTGCATCAATCGACAGATCGCCCAAAATGCCATCCGTCCAATTAATCCGTTCGTGATCCAGCAGAAAACGCCAATGCCCTGAACCGCGTTCTGCGCGCAGCGCATCTTTTTCCGCGTCACTCAGATCGCGCGCCGCGCGATCATAAACAGGCGGTTTGCCCATGTTCAGCTGTTTCTTACGCTTTAGATCCAACTCAGTCGGCGTTTCAAAGCATTCATAAAACCGCCCCATGTCGCGCAGTTTATCCGCCGCCGCATGATAACGATCAAGGCGCTCTGACTGGCGTTCAATGCGATCCCAAGTCAGTCCCAACCATTCCAAGTCGCGTTTAATCTGATCAACGTATTCTTCCTTGGACCGTTCTGGATCCGTGTCGTCAATCCGCAAAATAAATGTGCCCTGCGTTTTGCGCGCAATCAAATAATTCATCAATGCGGCGCGCATATTGCCGATATGCAAATAGCCGGTTGGGGATGGTGCAAAACGCGTGACTGTCATTGGTATTCTCCTATGTCGCGGGGTGTTTTTCACACCTCACCCAATTTGTCCAGTCAGCTTGGCCTGACGGGCCATATCTGATCCAACCGTTCTATGCCCGCCGCAATCAGCTTCGCCGAAATATCCAGATCGATATCGGACAGTTTATTTACATATAAACAGGATTTTCCCAACTTGTGCTTGCCAAGGTTTTTCAAAATATCAGAAAAATCACCATACCCCGGCATTATGTAAATCGACAGATTTGATTTGCGCGGCGAAAACCCAGTCGCCAAAAAGTCACCTTCGCGACCTGTGGCATACCGATAATGATACTGACCAAACCCAACAATGCTGTTCCCCCACATTTGGGGGGCAAATCTAGTGGTTTTTGTAAAAAGGTCAACCAACACCCCCGCGTCCTGCTGTCGTGTTGGATGGGCGATTGATGCGATGAAACCTTCAACCGACGCGTTTGCTTGCACAGTTTTATTTTGCGTCACATTCATATTCCTTTATATTTGAAGATAAATCGCTACAATAAAGAAACACGCAGGAGGATTTAATGAAAACACCCTATTACATGCGACGCCGAACATTTTTGACAGGTGTTGCCGCAACCGCGACGGCAACCGCCGCCCAAAGTGCTGCCCCAATGCTGGGCCCATCCATGTCGCTACACCGCCGGTTTCAATTAGGTAGCTTTGAAATAACGACAATTCTTTCAGGCACTGTCACTGTGAATAATGATCCACAAAGCATTTTTGGCCTTAACGTCGGCGAAGATGAATTCCAACGCGTTTGTGCAGAAAACGCGATTCCGGATGATAAATTCCAAATGTTTTACACACCAACAGTGATCAACACAGGCGCCGAACTGATCCTGTTTGATACAGGTCAGAACCCAACAGGAACAGTCGCCGCATTAGAAAGCGCAGGCTATAGCGCCGATCAGGTGGACAAAGTTGTTTTAACCCACTTCCATGGTGACCATATTGGCGGCATTTCAGAAAATGATGTACGCACATTTGAAAACGCTGAATATGTCTGCGGACTTGCGGAATACGAAGATTGGGATTTTTCTGGCAATGACACGTTTGAGGAAAAGGTCCGTCCGCTAGAGGACGAGATCGTCATGCTTGAGGATGGCGAAGATATCGTAACAGGCGTCACTGCAATGGCCGCGCATGGTCACACACCGGGTCACATGGGATATATGATCCAGTCAGAGGGTAAAAATCTGTTCCTTGGGGGGGATTTTGCCAACCATTATATCTGGTCATTGGCCTATCCAGATTGGGAATTGCGTTTTGATCGTGACCGCGAAGAGGCTGCACAAACGCGGCGGCGTATCTTGGGCATGTTGGCAGATGAAAAAATGCCATTCATCGGATACCACATGCCATGGCCGGGGCTAGGTTATGTTGAAACCCGTGGGGATGGGTTCCGTTATGTTCCCGCCAGCTATCAGATGATGCTGTAATGACCTCTGGTTATTAATATCGGGATCTTGGTGATTTGGAAAATCTTACCATATCCAGATGACTTCATTCATCCAGATCATACGCGGTCGCAGCGTAGCGGAGACTAATCGCGTATGATCCAGCCCACGCCCATCCCAAAGGGCGGGGGGCTTCATTTCATTCAGCCCTGTCCACCGCCCCTGGGCGTGTACTTAACCGTTGAAGACAAGGTACAAAACTTCAGAAAATTATCGTTTCTTGGTCAGTCTGCAATTCATAATTTGGCTTTATTGTTTAATTCACCGTCAGCTTTTGCAAAAGGGCGTTATCATTGACACCTACGATCGGCTTGTATCTCAGCCGATTTTCAAAAATGTCATTGATCACAGACCTGACACAAACTTTCGCAACAGATCGTATTTAATCGTATTTGCGTTGATCTTCGATTACTAAACCATCGCGGGGCAATCCACCTGGTGCAACCAATTCGATACGTCCGCGCAGTTTCAGGCAGTCCATAACAGACGCCTCATACCGCGCAGCATCTGTCGCCGATGTTTCCAGTTGAACAATCATTCCGTCCATTTCGCCATCCCGAATGGCAATGACCCGTGCGCGATCAATTTCATCGTGTTTTGCCACCAAATCCGCAACCTGTTCTGGACGTACAAACATCCCCTTGATCTTGGTTGTTTGATCCGCGCGGCCCATCCAACCTTTGATGCGCATGTTGGTACGC
>CAXABH010000177.1:0-4694 GCA_963966925.1 uncultured Rhodobacterales bacterium | reverse complement strand
TGACTTAGGGCCTGGCGGACTCGCCCCATGAGCCAACGCCAGCGTGACGATATGGAAGCTTACGTGTCGGTTACCTTTGAATCTCTGTCAAATGTCCTAACCACTTTCGACGTGGAATGAGCTCATGACCAAAATAAGTCGCCTCTTGGCCGTGCTATCGGACCAGGATCAACAACCGTTAGACTTCCAAGAAATGTTGTCACAACATTGTATATGAGAGCGAAAGCACATGGTGTCTTTGGGCAGATCCTTGATGTAACTGTAAGTCGCGCACCAACGCCACCACGCACTAAAGATACCCATTATATTTGGCGCACCAAGCGAGACAACAAAGTTCGTCCAAGTCATGCAGCAAACGAGGGCAAAGTGTTTTCGTGGGACAATCCACCACCAACAGGACATCCTGGGGATGATGATAATTGTAGATGCGTAGCAGAACCTTACAAACCAAAAAAATTATGAGCAGTTATCTCATTAAGAGTGGCAGCACATAATACAAAGCCAGAAAAAAGCTGACCATTCCAAACAGAATAAATGAAGCCGTATTCGCAATAATTACAAAACCGTACCAAAGTCGAAACTTTGGATTCACATACAATCGATACAGATTGACTAATGTAACTGCACCCATGCCTGCTATTCCTTGACCAAAACCATGGAAAATTTCTGGGTGCCGAAAGCTAAGAATTTGAAAAATAATAGGACACAAAACGTTTATGGTTACAAAAATTACTCCTTCATAAGCGTTAGTTTTCATTGTTACGTTTGTCCTATTCATTTCAGACGTATTAATTTATTTCATGCAGGTTTGATGAACAAGCGGTTAACAAATCTCAAACCACCCACTTCCGCTTCTAAATACGAGGGTCTATCTGCATAACGGTACGTAATGCGACATAGGATTAAGCTTGATCTCTGACACGCATAATTGTTTGCCTGCTGGTCTCGAACTGACGTGCGATGGCTGAAATTGCTTCGCCGTTTTGGAGTTTTTCCTTCACTTCTTCTTGTTGATGCGCTGATAAGACAGACGGTCGTCCCAACGGCTTACCTTCAGCTTTTGCACGAGCGAGTCCGGATTGGGTGCGCTCGATAAGGAGATCCCGCTCGAATTGGGGCCCTGTTGCAAAAAATTTCTATTGGTTAGAGATTACGTCAATCGGGGTGAGGTGATTTTGTGGGCAGTGCGTTGGTATTGCCGCTATGGGATCAGCTACCGTGAGTTGGAAGAAATGCTTTGCGAACACGGTGTAGATGTTGATCATTCAACAATCTATCGCTGGGTTCAGCAGTATGCTCCGGAAATGGAACGCCGCTTTCGTTAGCAATATCGGCCCCGCAGTTTTGCTGGATCATGGCGGGTTGAAAAAACAGCAGGCGAACAGCTTTAAATTTACAGGCGATATCCAAGGCGAAATCCGGATTATCGAGCGGGCTTTTGGCCTTTGGAAACTGTGTCATGGTCGATATGATGAACACACTCCAAATCCGCTTAAAGGCGGCATAATATGCCACCAATAGCATACCCAATTTACCCCAGAATGTTTTTGAAGCAGAGCCCTCTTGCAGCTATGGAGCATTTCATTTACGCGTCATTGAGATTTTTTAGAACCCATGCTAGATTCGGCATACATGCAACAGATGAAAGCATAACGGAGGATGTAGTTCTGACAGTATCTGTCGAAGCAGTTCGCGCTGCAAACAAATCTGCCAGCCCCATGGCAGGGGATCTAACAAGCGAAGAGCTGTTAGGCCATATCTTAACCTCACTTGATCAAGATAAAGCCGAAGAGATCGTGCAAATTGATTTGCGCGGGAAAACGTCGATCGGTGATTACATGGTCATTGCGTCAGGTCGTTCAACGCGTCAGGTCACTGCCATGGCTGAAAAGCTGGTGGATCGTTTGAAGCAGGAACACGGACGCGCCTGCAAGGTCGAAGGCAAAGACTCTGGGGACTGGGTACTGGTTGATACGGGTGATGTGATTGTTCACATTTTCCGTCCCGAAGTGCGCGAATTTTACCAGCTTGAAAAAATGTGGTTGCCTGCTGGGCAAGCGTAAAAGCTGAACAATGAAGGTATCGATTTGTGCGGTGGGCCGCCTGCGGCGCGGCCCAGAGCTTGAGCTTCTTTCTGATTATTTAGATCGCTTTAATAAACAAGGGCGCTCCATGGGGCTGGGTCCTGTGGATGTTATCGAGGTTGAAGACAAGAAGAATATTGGAATGCGGGCAGAAGCAGACCTGTTGGAAAAGGCCATTCCAAGCGGTGCCAAGTTAATCACATTGGATGAACGCGGAAAACTGTTAACTTCGCCTGAATTTTCCAAGTGCATTGCAAATTTCCGGGATCAAGGACAGGGTCATTTGGCGTTTGTCATTGGTGGCGCGGATGGGATTGATCCTGCGTTGCGCGCGCGCGCTGATATGTCCATCAGCTTTGGTTCGATGGTTTGGCCACATATGCTGGTGCGTGTCATGCTAAGCGAACAATTATATCGGGCAGCGTCAATTTTGGAGGGCACACCCTACCATCGGGCTTAGCCCTTGCTCTTACAGGTCTGGCTGCTTAGAACCTTCGTAAAATAAAAAGGCAATTGATATGGCACCAAAACCCGTTGTTTTATGTATTTTAGATGGTTGGGGTGCGCGATCCGATGTAGAGGCGAATGCGCCTGTACTCGCTCACACGCCAAATTTTGATCGTATCATGCAGCAGTGCCCTCATACGCAGCTCGTGACGCACGGGCGCGATGTTGGTTTGCCCACAGGACAGATGGGAAATTCCGAAGTTGGACACACCAACATCGGTGCCGGGCGCGTCGTTGCAATGGATTTAGGGCAAATTGATCTTGCGATTGAGGATGGGTCATATGCAAAAAATCCCGCGTTGCAGGCGTATATCAGAACGCTAAAAACATCAGGCGGGCGTGCACATGTCATGTCGTTGATCTCGGATGGGGGTGTACATGGTCACATCGCGCATCTTATGGCAACATTGCGTATCCTTACGAATGAAGGCGTACCGGTGATCTTGCATGCTATAACAGATGGTCGTGATGTTGCGCCATCATCAGCGGGCGAATTTTTAGATGCTTTGCTAACTGATCTGCCTGATGGTGTAGAAGTGGGAACCGTGACAGGCCGCTATTTCGCAATGGATCGGGATAATCGCTGGGAACGCGTTGCCACTGCCTATAATGCGATTGTAAATGGCGTATCAGATGCGCATATGAGGTCGGCAGAAGAAGCGATTAAATCAAATTATGCAGCGGATGTTAGTGATGAATTCATTCCAGCAACAGTGTTGGGTGATTATCAAGGTGCTTATGATGGAGATGCATTTTTCTGTATGAATTTTCGCGCTGACCGCGCCCGCGAAATTTTGCGCGCAATTGGCGAAGACACATTCGATGAATTTGACGTGGGGAACCGACCAAAATGGTCTATGCTGTTGGGCATGGTTGGTTACTCCACATCACATAATGGCTACATGCAAACATGTTTTCCCAAACAAGAAATTGTAAATACGCTGGGCGAATGGGTTGCGAAATTAGGAAAGACACAATTCAGACTGGCAGAAACAGAAAAATATCCGCATGTTACGTTTTTCTTAAATGGTGGGAAAGAACAGCCTGAAGAAGGTGAGGCACGCTATATGGCGCCCTCGCCCAAGGTGGCGACATATGATTTGAAACCTGAAATGTCCGCGGGTGAAGTGACCAATCAGTTCGTTAAAGCGATTGAAGCGGGGTATGATTTGATTGTCACAAATTATGCAAACCCGGACATGGTTGGGCATACTGGCGACCTGAATGCGGCAATTGCAGCCTGCGAAGCTGTTGATCAGGGTCTGGGTCGTGTTTTGACAGCGCTGGAAAACGCAGGGGGCGCAATGATCGTTACGGCAGATCACGGGAATTGTGAAACCATGATTGATCCTGAAACTGGCGGACCACATACGGCGCATACTATCAACCTTGTACCGGCCATATTGGTAGGCAGTGATGCTAACACCACATTGCGTGCTGGCGGTCGGCTTGCGGATTTGGCGCCAACCTTGCTCGACTTGATGCAGCTTGATAAGCCGGCTGAAATGACCGGAGAAAGCCTACTAGGGTGAAGTATGCAGCGCGCATAGGATTTTTTATTGCAGCGATGCTGTGGGCTGCGACATCCGTGTTTGCGCAAAATGATCTGGAATTCCAAGCACGACAGGCGCAACAATCTCTTGGTAATGCTTGGGATCAACTAGAACGGTCCAAATCAGCCAAGGATCGGATTGCAGCATTGACCGGTGCGATTCTAAGTTTTGAAGAAAGCCTAAGCCTCGCACGTGATCTTCCTTGCCCAGCTCTCCCGACCCACAGAAAAGTACCCGCGTGGCGGCTGATGAGAAAGGTGTTCCAATGCTGACCATTTCAATGTCCTTGAGTAACTATGACGAGTAACTCAAGGTTTAACGCAGAATTGAGGTCATCGGTTTGGTCCGAGAGCCTATTTTATGGCTCCGTCCAGCGCCGAAAACAACCAAGCGGCTTAAGTGCAAGCTCACCCAAGGTGTTGATCACGCACCCCATTTTTTACGATTGGTAAAGACGCGCCATGAACAGCATTACGCGCCCCCTTGCCTGTAGGAACCGATGCAATAAGATTTGGCTCACCATTAAAAGAGGCATTCCCCAAAATATTTT
>CAXABH010000176.1:0-4720 GCA_963966925.1 uncultured Rhodobacterales bacterium | reverse complement strand
GTCAATCAGGACAGGTCCCCCCCGAAGTGGAAGAAATGCTGCGTGCAGGTCAAGAGCGTTTTCGCGTCCTGATGGGTGGCGGCAATGGTGGGTCTAATGGATCTGGTGGCCAAGGTGGCGGTGGACCTGAGGGCATTCGTGGAATGTTTGGGCTGGGCGCATTGGCGGCCATCGCACTCTGGGCTTTTTCAAGTTTTTATACTGTTAAGCCAGAAGAAAAATCCGTTGAACTGTTCTTGGGCGAATTCTACTCCGTAGGAGACTCGGGTTTGAACTTTGCGCCTTGGCCCTTGGTGACTTATGAAGTGCTGCCAGTGACACGTGAACAAACCGAAAGCATTGGCATCGGCGGTCGCGGGAGTGACGCAGGCTTAATGCTGACGGGAGATGAAAACATCGTCGATATCGATTTCAACGTTGTTTGGAATATCAAAGATGCTGCCGAATTCTTGTTTAATCTGCGTGACCCAGAGCAAACAATTCGCGCCGTATCAGAGTCAGCGATGCGTGAAATTATCGCCCAGTCAGAATTGGCGCCGATTTTGAACCGTGATCGGGATTCGATTAAAGATCGTTTGGCACTTCTTATCCAAGATACCTTGGATGGTTACGAAAGCGGCATCAACATTGTGCGTGTGAACTTTGACCGCGCCGATCCACCAGAGCAGGTGATTGATGCGTTCCGTGAAGTTCAAGCAGCAGAACAAGAGCGTGACCGTTTGGAAAAGCAGGCGGATGCCTATGCCAACCGCGTCCTTGCACAGGCCCGTGGTGAGGCGGCACAAGCACTGGAAACAGCCGAGGCGTATCGCGCACAGGTCGTAAACGGAGCGACAGGTGAAGCCAGCCGTTTCAGTGCCATTTTAAACGAATACCTGAAAGCACCAGAAGTGACACGCAAACGGATGTACCTGGAAACAATGGAAGAGGTCCTGGGTCGTGTTGATAAGGTGATTATTGATGAGACAGGCGGAAGCGGCGTTGTTCCTTATCTTCCCCTAAACGAATTGCGTAAGGAGGCAAAATAATGCGAAGCCTGTATTTTATTTCTGTCGCCCTAATTGCGATTGTTGTCGTGATCATGTCGTCCATCTTTATCGTGGATGAACGTAACAAAGCGCTCGTGCTGCAGTTTGGCCGTGTGGTCGCAGTAAAAGAGGATCCGGGTCTAGCGTTTAAATTGCCGTTGATCCAAGAAGTTGTCTATTACGACGACCGTATCCTAAGCCGTGATGTTGACCCGATCGAGGTGACGCCATCAGATGATCGTCGTTTGGTTGTTGATGCGTTTGCACGATATCGGATTTCAGATCTGAACCGTTTCCGTGAGGCTGTTGGTACTGGTGGTATTCCTGCTGCAGAAAGCAGTTTGGACCGGATCATGTTGAACGAACTACGGGCCGTATTGGGTAAGGTATCTTCAAACGATATCCTGAGTTCTGATCGTACCGTGTTGATGCAGCAGATCCTAGCAGGCGCGCGAACCAAGGCCGCCGATATTGGTTTGGATGTGGTTGATGTACGTTTGAAACGTACAGACCTGCCGCGTCAAAACTTGGACGCTACATTCGCGCGGATGCGTGCCGAACGTGAGCGTGAAGCAGCCGATGAAATCGCCCGCGGTAACGAAGCGGCGCAGCGTGTGCGCGCTCAGGCCGATAGGACACAGGTTGAAATTGTCTCAGAAGCAAACCGTGAAGCCGAGATTATTCGCGGTGAAGCGGACGCAACCCGAAACGCAATCTTTGCCGAAGCCTATGGTGCGGATCCAGAATTCTTTGATTTCTATCGGTCTCTGAATGCGTATAGCACTGCATTGCAGGGGAATAATTCGACCATGGTCATGGCGCCAGATAGCGAATTCTTTAACTATCTAAAGTCGGATCAACCAAATAAATGATGACAGAATTATTATGGGCCCTTGGGCTTGTGATGGTAATTGAGGGGCTGGCCTATGTGCTGGCCCCTAATCTTATTTTGGAAATGCTAAAAGTACTGTCGCAATACTCATCCCAGCATCGTCGCATGATCGGGGCGCTGATCGCGCTGATTGGGGCGCTGATCCTTTGGGCGATGCGCTAAATTTTGCGAATGCATGACTTCACATTCGTATGAGCTAGTGTTTCAATATCTGGAAAGTTACCGAACCAAGGCACATCTTATCCATATGCCGTAGTTGGCGTAAGTATCAATTGAGGAGTTCAGAATATGCAAATTACCTCTAAGGCGATTGCGCAAACGCGACCGGCGTTATCACGCAGAAGCCTGTCGTTCACGTTTCTAACTTTTGTTGCGTTGTTTTGGTTGCAAACTCTTGCTGCTGCGGCACGTGGTGCGCCTGCGACTTTTGCAGATCTTGTTGAACAAGTTGGCGGTGCAGTTGTGAACATCACGACAACCACAAAAATGGCAACACCCATTGGCCCCCAAGGGATCGTTCCCGAGGGAAGCCCGTTTGAAGATTTGTTTCGTGGCCCAAACAATGGACAGCGCGGACCGCGCAGTGCATCTGCACTGGGTGCAGGTTTTGTCATTAGCGAAGACGGGTATGTGGTCACAAATAACCATGTGATCGAGGGTGCTGATGAAATCGAAGTTGAATTCATCAATGGTGATATTTTTCCGGCAAAAATTGTCGGCACGGATGCAAATATTGATATTGCGCTGCTAAAGATTGAAGCTGACAAGCCCTTTGAATACGTGGCATTTGGCAATAGTGATGTGGCGCGCGTTGGGGATTGGGTGATGGCCATGGGCAATCCACTGGGTCAGGGATTTTCCGTGTCTGCGGGTATCATTTCGGCCCGTAACCGAGAATTGTCGGGTCCCTATGATGATTATATTCAAACGGATGCAGCGATTAACCGTGGTAACTCGGGTGGTCCGCTGTTCAATATGGATGGCAAAGTCATCGGTGTGAACACGGCGATTATTTCTCCCTCAGGCGGGTCAATTGGTCTTGGATTTTCTATGGCGTCAAACACTGTTGATCCAGTCGTCAAACAATTAAAAGAATACGGCGAAGTGCGTCGTGGCTGGTTGGGTGTAAACATTGGCAGCGTCAACGACGAAATGGCCAAAGCCTTGGGGTTGGATGAACCCACGGGGGCCATCATTCGTGATGTCTTTGACGGACCTGCAAAGGAAGCAGGCCTAAAAACCATGGATGTGATTGTGATGTTTGATGGCAAAGAGGTAACCGATTCAGGTGCGCTGGTACGGATTGTCGGCAGTACACCTGTAGGTTCAACTGTCAAAACAATTGTTTTGCGTGATGGCAAACGGATGAGCATTGATGTCGTTCTTGGTCAGCGCCCTGATCCAAATGCGTTAGCGCAAAGCGATAAGCCTGCGGAGCCAGAACAGCAGGGACTGCTGGGCATGCAACTCTCCGAAATCACACCTGATATGCGAAGTGATCTGAACCTATCTGATGACGTCAGTGGTGTTCTATTGCTGTCTATAGAGGCAGACAGCCCAGCCGCGGCCTCTGGTTTGGCGGCGGGTGATGTGATCACTGATGCGGCGCAAAATTCCATCGAGGCGATTGCTGATCTGGTTGAACAGGTTGAAAGTGCCGTGGATGCTGGACGTGAATCGCTGCTTTTGTTGGTGCGACGGGGTGGCGAACCACGCTTTGTTGTGCTGAAATTGAATTGATCTGATTGGGGGCCTGTTGGCCCCCATCTTTTATCACTGATCTATCACGACCAGTCCCAATTCTTGGGCTGTCACTATTGTTAGGGTGGCGCTTTGGATTCCACGTACAGTTTGGAAATTTGAAATGGCACGTCGTGTTGGCACATCCAAGGATCCCGTGACGGGGGCTGAAAACAACCCACGCACCTGAAACGCACGCTGCAAGGATGCAATAAACTCTGGGGTCAGATCCTCTGGACAAACAGCGTCAATTTTGGTGACAGAGCGTGGCTTTGTTATTGTTTGCGTACGTGTTGTTTCATACTGAGTTGGCGAAATAAGTTGCCCGCGTGCGTCGCGTTTTTCGGCGCGTATCACGCGCGTTTCGACACGCGTTGAAATTTCTGCAGGGATAATTTTTTCAAAAAAACAGGTATTGTTCGACTTACGCGTAATTTCGTCCATGTTTGCGCTATTGCACGCCACCAATACTGTGCTGCACACCGCCCCTATGATCAAAAATTGCTTCATTAAACGTGTTCCAAAATGACGACACATCTTGTTTAGAGCGTTCTTTTAAGTTGCGTTTCAAGGGAAAACTGATCGTTCAGCCAATAAAAGGTCGCAAATCACCCTAGCATCGCGGATTGACTGGCACTAAATAGCAAGAAACTAAGGAATCGGAGAACGAAAAAATGGCGAAAATCACCTACGTCGAGCATAACGGAACCGAGCATGTTGTTGAGGTTGCCAATGGTCTAACTGTGATGGAAGGCGCACGCGACAATAACATCCCTGGTATTGATGCAGATTGTGGTGGTGCATGCGCATGTTCAACATGTCACGTGTATGTGGACGCAGATTGGGTTGCAAAAATCCCTGCCAAGCAAGACATGGAAGAAGACATGCTTGATTTCGCGTTTGAACCTGATGCAGAGCGTTCACGCCTAACGTGCCAAATCCGCGTCACAGACGACCTAGACGGTCTGCGCGTCACAATGCCAGAAAAGCAAATCTAAATACGTAGATCGGGTGGGGGTTACAGGGCGCGCCAGCCAATGTCGCGCCGGTAAAATCCACC
>CAXABH010000175.1:0-4754 GCA_963966925.1 uncultured Rhodobacterales bacterium | reverse complement strand
GGGCTTAGCATTGATGATCAGGATGTGCGGGACGTGAGCCAAACCAGCCTGCATCGCGCAATTGGCGTGGTGCCACAGGATACAGTCCTGTTTAATGATACGATTTACTATAACATCGCCTATGGCCGCGATCATGCCACCCGTGCTGATGTGGAACAGGCCGCCAAAGACGCCCAAATTCACGATTTCATTATGTCCTTGCCCGAAGGTTATAAAACCCAAGTTGGCGAGCGTGGCCTGAAACTGTCAGGGGGGGAAAAACAACGGGTGGGGATTGCACGCACCCTGTTGAAAAATCCGCCCATTTTGTTGCTGGATGAGGCGACATCGGCCCTAGACACAGAAACAGAACATGAAATCCAAGACGCGTTGGCGCGCGCAGGTGAAGGGCGCACAGTGATCACCATCGCCCACCGCCTATCGACGATTGCAGATGCAGATCGCATCGTCGTTTTGGAAAAAGGATTGGTTGTGGAAGAGGGCAAGCACGATGATCTGCTGGCCCGAAACGGCCGCTATCACGCGCTATGGTCTATGCAGCAATCGGGCGAGGAATAGCAGGGACCGGCAACATACAGTTGCCCAATCCCTTGCGTGTCCAAATGCGATGATCATCGTCAAAATGAGACGCACGACCCTTGATCGTCGGTGCGTTTTCTGCGCCATTTATGTCAGCTAGGAAACCTTATCAAGGAAGGCTGTTTCCATGGGCTATGGCGTGTCCTTGCTCACCAATCAGTCGGCACGGAATTGCGCGCCTACTTTTGTCTTATTCTGCCGCGTCGGGCAGGGGCATGATCACGGGTTTTGCAGGGTTTAGGTCATCTTCATCCCAGATGATTTCTGTGTTCTTTGTGCGGCGCGCTTGGCGGCGTTGCGACCAATCTTTGGCCGCCTTTCCATGCCGCGATGCCCCAAGGCGCACCAACAGTCGGCCAATCCACATCACGTATGTTTCAATCCACACGCGCACAGCCAGAAGCGAGGGTGTAAAGACCAAGGTCAGCACCGTTGCGATCCCCAACCCAAACACAACAGCCGTGGCCAATTGTTTCCACCACAGCGCCGTGGGGCTATCGATGGAATATCCACCGTTGATGAAATCAAGACTAAGCCCGAACATCATAGGCGCAAGGCCTGCCATTGTCGTAATGGTGGTCAGCAACACGGGGCGAATACGCTGTTCAGCGGTGCGAATGATCGCCTCAATCCGTGGCATTGTTTTGCTAAATTCCTGATAGGTGTCGATCAAAACGATGTTGTTGTTCACAACAATCCCAGCCAACGCCACAATCCCCGTTCCCGTCATAATAACCGAGAAGGGTTGTTGCATCACCATCATCCCAATCAACACGCCTACTGTGGATAGAACCACTGCAATCAGGACCACGAATGAGTTATAAAAACTGTTGAACTGTGCCAGCAGGATAATGAACATCAGGGCAAGTGCCGCTGAAAAGGCGCTCATCAGGAATGCTTGGCTTTCGTTTTGTTCGTCCTGATCGCCTGTCCATTCCCATGAAATGCCCGCGGGCAATGCCATGGCGTTGATTTGTTCCGTTAGATATTCGATGCGTTCATTGGCATTGATGATCACTTCTTTTTCTTCGCCGTTTTCATCAATCACGGTGCGTTTTGCATCTGATGCCACACCCGCCTTGATGTCAAAATAGCGTTTTTTATCGATGCGATTGATTTCTGCCAGCTTTTCAACGGGTTTGCGCGTGATAAAGTTTGACAATGGTACCAACCCATCGCTTGTGCGCACCTTGAGGGTATCCAACGTGCTAAGCAGGCGGTATTCCTCGGGCATACGCACGCGGATTTCCACCTCTTCGTCGCTGCTGTCAACGCGCATCGTATCCAGCAAAATACCACGTGTTACCAATTGCACCATGGCACCTACTGTGGCCACATCTGCCCCATAGCGACCCGCCTTTTGAACATCGACATCAATCTGCCAATCAATGCCGGGTAGGGGGCGTGTATCTTCGATTTGTGTCAGGGCCTGTGTTTGATCAAACAGGGCGCGCATATCCGCAGTTGTTGCTAACAGATTTTCCCAATTGTCACCCTTCAGGCGCAGATGCACGGGTTTTGCAGTTGCCGGACCACGGCCCAATTCCAGAACCTCGATTTGAATGCCCGGGATCTCTTGTAAGGCTGCCGAAAGTTCGTCAATTACAATGTCCCCGTCCAGATCAGGGCGATCTTTGCGATCCTCCCACGGGACAGTTTCCAATTGGATTTGCCCGATTGTATCCTTGGGCGCGCTGGCGCCTGCGGTGTTTTGATTCAACCCACCCGCACCAGCAAATGCAAATACAGATGAAATACCTGGGTGTTGCAAAACGATTTCTTCGGCTTGGCGCACCAAATCATCTTTTTCATTTAACGATAGGTTGCCGCGTGCTTTTACGTAAACAATGGCCTGTTCAGGTTCGGATTCAACAAAGAATTCAACGCCTAAGTTGTTTTCACCAAAATAGGAAAAGACTGCCATTGAAAATCCAATAACACCCGCAATGCTGAGCAAGGGCATGATCGGGTTGCCGGCAATCAGTTTGATGATCCAGCCAAAGAATGTGCGCCGATACCCATATGTCACACGCTTGGCCTGACGTTCGATTTTGACCGCGCCCAAAACGATAGATGCAAATGCGGCTGCAAGGATGAATAGCGCAATACCCGGAGCCGTAGCCATGACGCCATCAGCTGCATCCAATCCCAACAGATAGCCGGGGTTCAGCGCCTGCATCGCGGCCAAAAATAGGCCATAGATGGCAACTGGTACCAGTGCGGCGCGCAAAACCCAGGGCAATGTCGCACGCAGTGCATTTGACCCTGTGACAAAGGTGCGGGACACACGACCCGACACACCGCCCATAATGGGTAGGAAAATCAGCGCAACAACCAAGGATGCACTCAGAACAAAGATCAGCGTAACAGGCAGCATGCCCATGAATTGCCCCGGAACACCGGGCCAAAATAGCATCGGTAAAAACGCGCAAAGGGTTGTGGCAGTGGAACTAACAATGGGCCAAAACATGCGTTTCGCCGCCTCGACATAGGCGCGCATTGGGCCGCTGCCCTCTTGGATGCGTTTATCGGCGTATTCCACCACAACAATCGCACCATCCACCAACATGCCCACGGCCAGGATCAGGCCGAACATGACGATGTTTGAAATGGTGATTCCCATGACGCCCAATAGGACGAAACACAGCAAAAATGATGTCGGAATGGAGAAGCCCACCAACAATGCCGCTCGCGTGCCAAGGGATGTCAAAACAACGATCATCACCAATGCAATGGCGGTCAGAACAGAGCCTTCCAATTGACTAACCATGGAATCTACAACACGGCTTTGGTCGTTTGAAGTGCCCATTTGAACGGCTGCACGCAAATCTTGGGGCCATGCATCCACTTCAGCCTCGACCATTTCGCGCACGGCTGTTGCAGTGTCAATTAGGTTGAACCCTTTGCGTTTGACGACCTGTAGGGCAACTGTTGTTTCCCCGTTGAACCGCGCGGTGCCTTCGCGATCTTCGAAGGTTAATTTGATTTCGGCCAAATCGCCCAGCGTAATGACGCGATCCCCGTTGGTTTTGACGGGCAGTTCATAGATATCTTGTACATCATCAAAGCTTGATGGAATTTTGATCGCAAATGTGCCTTGCGTGCTGTCCACTTCGCCTGCTGCAATCAATTGGTTGTTGTTGCGCACGACATTGATCAATTCACCTGCGGTGACGTTATAGCTTTCTAGGCGCAGAGGATCGATTGTGACCTCGACCATTTCGTCACGTTGGCCCGATATTGCGGCCTCAAGCACTGCATCCATGCCTTCGATTTTTTCCTGTAAATCTTTGGCGATTTTGGTCATCGTGCGTTCGGGCACTTGACCTGTTAGGTTTACAATAATGATTGGAAACTCAGAAAAATTAATCTCGTTAATCGAATACTTCTCAGCCCCTGATGGGAAATTCGCCTCGGCTGAATTCATGGCGTCGCGCACGTCTGCCATTGTTTTGGTTTTATCCCACCCAAATTCGAATTCCAACGCCACACCTGCATAGTTTTCAGATGCGGTTGCCGTCATTTTCTTTAGGCCATCAATATCACCCAATTCCGTTTCCATCGGACGCACCAATAGGGTTTCGCTATCCCCTGCGGAAATGCCGGGGAAGGGGACGGAAATGAACAATGCAGGAATTTCGATGTCAGGCTCACCCTCTTTGGGTAGGCCCGTGTAACTAAAAATCCCTGCAGTTAGCGAAACAACAATCAGCGCAAGGATCATCCGCGCGCGTTCTGATGCCCAATCGACTAATCCGGTCATTGGCCCAACTCCTGATAGGTTGGTTCAACAATGATCCCATCGACCACATATTCCTGACCCACGACGATGATATTTACATCCGGGTCTAAGCCGAACACCCAAACACCGTTCGGGGTGTCACGCAGCAGGGTGATTTCGACAAATTTAGTTGCGTTATCTGCAAGGATCGTGCGCACACCCAACGCGCCTGCGTCGTTCAACGTAAGTGACGACTGTGGGATCAGATGCGCCAGCTTTCCATCAGACGCGATTAGAATCTCGGCTGTTTAACCATCGGCGATGGCCATATCGGGGTTTGGAATTTCCAATTCCACGCGGAATGTCCCCGTTAATTTATCTGCCGAACCCGAACGGAATGTTACGTTGCCTGTTCCCCCGCTTCCACCCCAACTGCCCCCACCACCACACCCCC
>CAXABH010000174.1:0-4754 GCA_963966925.1 uncultured Rhodobacterales bacterium | reverse complement strand
ACCGCAGCCGTTCCAGATCCTGAAAATTGACCGTCGTCGTGGCAACATCGTTGTTTCACGTCGTGCAATCCTAGAAGAGTCACGCGCAGAACAGCGTGCAGAAGTCATCGGTAACCTAGCCGAAGGTCAGGACGTAGAAGGTGTTGTGAAAAACATCACTGAATACGGTGCCTTTGTTGATCTTGGCGGTGTTGACGGTCTATTGCACGTCACAGACATGGCATGGCGCCGTGTGAACCACCCATCAGAGATCCTGACAATTGGTGAAACAATCAAAGTTCAGGTTATCAAAATCAACAAAGAAACACATCGTATTTCTTTGGGCATGAAACAGTTGCAAGAAGACCCATGGGAAATCGTTGCAGCGAAATACCCACTAGAATCAGTACACAAAGGTATCGTGACAAACATCACAGATTACGGTGCATTTGTTGAACTAGAAGCGGGCGTTGAAGGTTTGGTACACGTGTCAGAAATGTCATGGACCAAGAAAAACGTACACCCAGGCAAAATCGTTTCAACATCACAAGAAGTTGAAGTCATGGTTTTGGAAATCGATGGCGTCAAGCGTCGCGTTTCATTGGGTCTAAAACAGTGTCAGCGCAACCCATGGGAAGTGTTTGCTGAATCCAACCCAGAAGGCAGCCAAGTTGAAGGTGAAGTTAAGAACATCACTGAATTCGGCCTATTCGTTGGTTTGGACGGCGAAATCGACGGTATGGTTCACCTATCAGACATCTCTTGGGATGAACGTGGTGAAGATGCGATCCAAAACTTCCGCAAAGGTGACGTGGTGCAAGCCGTCGTTTCCGAAGTGGACGTCGAAAAAGAGCGCATCAGCCTATCCATCAAAGCATTGGGTGGTGACAAATTCGCAGAGGCGACAGGCGGCGTAAAACGCGGATCTGTCATCACTGTTGAAGTCACAGCAATCGAAGATGGCGGCATTGAGGTTGAATACGAAGGCATGAAAACATTCATCCGTCGTTCTGACCTTTCACGTGATCGTGCAGAGCAGCGCCCAGAGCGTTTCTCAGCAGGTGATAAAATCGACGTACGTGTGACAAACATCGATTCGAAAACACGCAAATTGGGCGTTTCCATCAAAGCACGCGAAATCGCAGAAGAAAAAGAAGCAGTCGAACAGTATGGTTCATCAGATTCTGGTGCATCATTGGGCGACATCTTGGGCGCGGCGCTAAAAGGCGACGAATAATCCCAAGCAATAGCTTTTGCATCAATACCCTCTGCCTTGGCAGGGGGTATTTTTGTTTTTACAGTTGATCAGCGACATGCACCTTTGGGGTTTATCCCAACAACCTGTGGCCGATATTTCTGGGTAACCATATTCTATTTTGGACGTCAGCTGCAGTGAAATCAGACATGATTTTAGCGAAGAAATGACTGCTCTGTGATTCGTGCATATGTTGTCGCGGCAGGGTTGAAAAACTTCGCACTTGCAGAAAACATTGCTTTCAAAGGATGTTTTTCTGATACACTCTGCCCGAAGTCGGCAAAAAATTGAGAATATAGCTTTAAATTCTCACAAAGTGTTTCTCACTTCTGGCATAATTCCTATAGTGAATGCGCAACACTTGGGAGGGTAACGTCGCCATGATCCGTTCGGAATTGGTCCAGTTAATCGCAGATGAAAATCCACACTTATTTCAGCGCGACGTTGAACGCATTGTAAATACAGTGTTTGACGAAATCACCAACGCACTTGCCAAAGGGGAACGGGTCGAATTACGTGGATTTGGCGCCTTTTCCGTGAAAAAGCGTGACGCCCGCGTGGGTCGCAATCCGCGTACCGGTGAATCTGTAACCGTCGAAGCCAAGGCAGTCCCGTTTTTTAAAACCGGTAAATTACTGCGTGATCGTTTGAACGGGAAAGAGTCATAATGCGATACATGCGCTATGCCTTTTTAGCCAGCCTTGCCTTTATCTTGGTTTTATTGGCGGTTGCGAACCGTGAAATGACGACATTGTCGCTTTTGCCTGCTGAATTGAATGACATCGCACCGTTTGCGTTTTCTGTAAACTTGCCCGTATTTTCGGTTTTCTTTTTGGGTATCTTTTTCGGTGTTGGCGTTGGATTTGCGTGGGAATGGTTGCGTGAATACAAACTGCGCGCCGAGGCAGCGCGCAATGGTCGCGCCCTACGCAAGGCCGAGCGCGAGCTTGCTAAGTTAAAGGGTGAAAAGTATAAGGACAAAGATGACGTCCTTGCCCTTATCGAAGATCCCGCATAAATCGTATGACAAACCCCGTTTCTGTTAAAATTTGTGGTCTGGCCACAGTTGATGATGTATATGCCTGTGCCCAGGCAGGTGCGAATTATATGGGGTTGGTGTTTTTTGAAAAATCCCCGCGAAATATCAGCATTCCTGCCGCCCGTGAATTGGCGTTGGCCGCACCATTAGGATTGGCCAAAGTTGCCTTGGTTGTGAACCCAAGCGATGCAGAATTGGATGCAATCACACAGACAGTTCCGCTGGATATGATACAATTGCATGGCAAAGAAACGCCCGAGCGCGTGGCACAAGTTAAGGCGCGCTATGGTTTGCCTGTGATGAAGGCTGTTGGGATCGCGGATGTTGATGATTTGCCTAAGCTTGAAAGCTATTTTGGCGTTGCTGATCAAATTTTGGTGGATGCAAAACCGCCCCAGGGTGGGGAATTGCCAGGGGGTAATGGATTATCCTTTGATTGGCGTTTGATTGCAGGACGCCGGTGGCCCTGTCCATGGATGTTGGCGGGCGGTTTGATCCCTGATAACGTGGCCGAGGCGATCAAATTGACAGGTACAACACAGGTCGATGTATCCAGCGGTGTCGAAGATGCCCCTGGCATCAAAAGCCCCGATTTGATCCAAAAATTTGTTCAAAGCAGCCGCGCGTAAATTTTTCCTGCGACATGACGTGATTTATTGCGCGGACGCTTTACCATACCCAAATGACAGGCTAAACCTAGCGGGTGAATGGCGGAGGACCAACAATGGCAAATGATCTCTTCAATAGCTTTATGACAGGCCCAGATGACAAAGGGCGCTTTGGTAAATTTGGGGGCCGCTTTGTGTCGGAAACCCTGATGCCGCTGATCCTAGAGTTAGAAGAGCAATATGAACGCGCCAAAACGGATGATGCCTTTTGGGCGGAAATGCACGATTTGTGGACGCATTATGTTGGTCGCCCCAGCCCCATGTATTTCGCAGAACGCCTAACCGATCATTTAGGTGGCGCGAAAATCTATATGAAGCGGGATGAGCTGAACCACACAGGCGCGCATAAAATCAATAACGTGCTGGGCCAAATTATTTTGGCACGTCGTATGGGCAAAACCCGCATCATCGCGGAAACAGGTGCGGGCCAACATGGCGTTGCAACTGCAACTGTATGTGCAAAATTTGGTTTGAAATGCGTGGTTTATATGGGTGCGCATGATGTGGAACGTCAGGCACCAAACGTATTTCGGATGCGCCTATTGGGGGCAGAGGTTGTGCCCGTCACATCAGGTCGTGGCACGTTGAAGGATGCCATGAACGATGCCCTGCGTGATTGGGTTACAAATGTGCGTGATACGTTTTATTGTATCGGCACAGTTGCGGGTCCACACCCATATCCCGCAATGGTACGTGATTTCCAATCCATCATCGGCAAAGAGGCCAAAGAGCAGATGATGGCAGCAGAGGGGCGTATGCCCGACACGCTGATCGCGGCGATTGGTGGTGGGTCGAATGCGATGGGTCTGTTTTACCCCTTCCTTGACGATAATGACGTAAATATCATCGGGGTCGAGGCGGGTGGCAAAGGCGTTAACGACGATATGGAACATTGCGCATCTTTGACAGGTGGGCGTCCAGGCGTATTGCACGGCAACCGCACCTATCTGTTGCAGGATGGGGATGGTCAAATCTTAGAGGGCTTCTCAATCTCTGCGGGGCTTGATTATCCGGGTATTGGTCCAGAACATGCATGGCTGCATGACATTGGACGCGCGAAATATGTTTCGATCACAGATAAAGAGGCGCTAGAGGCATTCCAACTATGCTGCGCGACAGAAGGGATCATTCCCGCGTTGGAACCTTCGCACGCCTTGGGTCACGTAATGAAAATTGCGCCAACTTTGCCCTCTGATCATATCATCTGCATGAACATGTGTGGGCGCGGGGACAAGGATATCTTTACCGTGGCGCGTCACCTAGGATTTGACATGACTGGCCCCGAGGGCCGCGATGCTGGCTAGGGCATGGCCCTTTTCCTAATCATTTTCAATGTTGTTGCCCCCGTCTTTTTGATCGCGGGCAGCGGCTACATCTGGGTGAAGCGGGGGGTGGAATACCCAATCGAATTTGTTACCCGTCTGGCAACGAATATCGCCGTTCCCTGTTTGGTGTTTGACAGTCTGGTCAATACGGAGATCGATCCAGAATCATTGGCAACGATGTTCTGGGCATCGATTGCGACCTATGGCGGGGTGATGGCGGCTGTTTATGTTTTTGTCAAACTGGCCCGTTTGGATATGCCCAGTTATTTCGCGCCCTTTGTCAGTGGGAATACAGGGAACATGGGGCTTCCACTGTGTCTCTTTGCTTTTGGACAAGCTGGGTTGGGCTATGCGATTATCCTATTCAGTGTGACGTCTGTTTTTGCCTTCAGCATTGGTATTTACGTGATCACTGGGGGCACATCCTTGCGCAAATTGATGCGCGAACCTTTAGTGATTTCTACGCTGTTGGGGGTGTTATTTCTGGC
>CAXABH010000173.1:0-4772 GCA_963966925.1 uncultured Rhodobacterales bacterium | reverse complement strand
AATAAGGGTAACTTGAGGTAGAGTGGTAACGGTATGCAGACGATTGAATTCGTTTTACGCAGTCGTGCGGGTTCCTTTCAGGATGGGTCCCTGACCCGCGAAAGTGGTAATACAACAATATTTTTACAGACCGGCGATCAGGTATCGCTACATCTGGCGCGGCATCAAGTTGCAGGCTATGAACGAGAGGGATCAAACCTCGTTGTTAAGCTGGCAGATGGGCGCGAAATCGTGCTAAGCGATTATTTCTCGGGTGATGCAACTGAGCAGCCTCGCGTATTCCTCAGTTCAGATGGTGAAATCGCCGAAGTCGTGTTGGTTTCAGCGGGTGAAAATGAATATTTTGCGCAATATAGCTCGACAGAGATTTGGGGAAAATGGTCGCCAAATGACGAGTTGGTCTTTCTAGAAGAAGCTGATCCACTTGCTGTTGCATCGGCGCCACAAGCTTACGAAGATGAAACCGTGTCAATGCTGGGGGCGGGCGCAATCTTGGGTCCAGGACTTGGGCTTGGTGGGGCGGCAGTCGCTGGCTTGGCTGGTGTTTCGGTTTTAGCTGGTGGTTCAGGAGGTGTCTCGGAAAGCGGATCTGGTGGTGTTAATGAACCCGTCAAAGCCCCGGCCACTGTAAACAATCCAGATGCGGCAGTCACGATTGGTGGTGATGGCACCACAGATGATGATAAAACTGTTACAATTACTGGCACAGGCGAACCCGGTGCATCGGTTAGCGTTGAAGTGAACAACATGACTGAAACAGGAACTGTTGATCCAGACGGTAATTCGACGGTGACATTTGAAAAAGAAACGTATCCTGGCGATGGTAATCATGAGGTTGACGTTACAGTTACAGATCCAGACGGCGAAGTTACCGAGTTAACAGGCCCGGACGTTGTCATTGATACAACTCCGCCAGAACTCAATTTTTCTAGTGGTGTCGTCGAAACCAACGATGCACACAATGAAACTGAACACAATTCTGGTGTAACGCTAACAGGCGTTGGTGAAGCAGGATCGACACTGGTTGTGACAATTGCTGGTACCAGCCATTCGACAACTGTTGACGCAACTGGATTTTACATCACGCCGTCAGGGGACACAGCGCATACTTGAGCAAGCACAGGCAGAAACCGAACTTTTAGAGAATATGTTAAAGAAGAAGGTGGTGGCATTAATTGAGGTAACGCGTGCTCGAAAGGTGTTGGCTGATGCACAAGTAAAGCTGGATGACATTTTGACCCATTCAGAATTGGAACTGGCGACTGAATATTCCGATACTCTGAAAGAGTTAGCGACATTGCGCCAAAATCTACGCGCGTCACAAGATCAGTTAAACCGCACAGTGTTACAAAGCCCAATGCGCGGCGTTGTTAACAACGTATCGGTCACCACGATTGGTGGTGTCGTGCGCCCTGGCGAGGAAATTTTACAGATCATTCCACTTGATGAAGAACTCTTCGTCGAAGCGCGCGTGAAACCCGAAAACATTGCAAATATCCGTCCAGGTCAAGAAGCCACAATCAAACTAGGCGCATATGATTACACAATCTTTGGAACGCTAAAGGGGCGGGTTGATGTGATTTCCGCAGATACATTTAAGGACGATAGGACCCGCGCAGAAGATGGTAATGCACATTACAAAGTGCGCGTGCGCGTCGATGTGGGTGGATTGACGGACAAACAGGCCCGCATTGAAATTCGCCCAGGGATGCAGGCCCAAGTTGAACTGCACACGGGCGAAAAAACTGTTCTGCAGTATTTGTTAAAACCACTATATAAATCGCGCGAGGCGTTCCGCGAACCTTAGGGTGATCTCAAAATTTGTTCCAGGTATTGGCGAAAGGTGTCTTTAATCGGACTTGGCCGCGCCGTATCATCATCTACTTGAACCTGAGCAAAAAAACCTTCTGCAAATGCGGTGGGTTCATCGTTTCGAAATAGACCAATTTCATATGTCCAAGAGGTGCGTCCAATCTTAGCGACCCGAAGGCCTGCGTGAACTGTATCAGGATAGCGTGCCTCTGCAAAATAGGTGCATCCGCTTTGTACAACCATGAATTTAACGCCAACAGCGTCGAAAAACCCGCGTTTACGCTGCCAGTTGGTCACAGCCGTATCTATCAGTGAATAATGGACAATGTTGTTCATATGCCCATAGGCATCATTATCCTCCCAGCGGGTCTGAAGGATTTGGAAATCGTGATAGGCGGAACGGGGGCTGGGGCCAGATTTTGACATGACTTCTCCTCTCTTCAAACTCTGCATAAATCCGCAATCAAATCAAGCGACGTAAAGTTCTATAACTTGGGCATTGTGTTCTGCCGCATTGCGGAAAATATTGGGGTAATTCAGGAGAAGATTATGGATATTACAAAAGATCACGTCGCAATCGTTACAGGTGGTGCATCTGGGCTTGGGGCTGCAACAGTTGCTAAACTGCGGGATGCAGGGGCACAGGTTGTTATTTTTGACATGAATGCTGAGATGGGTGTGCAACATGCCTCCGTAACAGGTGCATCGTTCATGCGTGTTGATGTGTCAAATGCCGCTGAGGTTGCTAAATCGATTGAACAGGTTGTTGCGGATCACGGCGCATTGCACATTGCGGTAAATTGCGCGGGCATTGGCCCTGCTGCAAAAACAGTATCGCGCGGCGAAGCGCATCCGCCAGAGCTGTTTTCAAAAACCATTGGCGTGAATCTGATCGGATCTTTTAATGTGGCCTCTGTTGCCGCTAAACATATGGCAATGAACGACCCTGTCACCGCTGATGGTGGACGCGGAGTCATCGTGAATACCGCCTCTGTCGCTGCGTATGAGGGGCAGGTTGGCCAAGTTGCATACGCTGCGTCCAAGGGGGGGATTGTCGGAATGACGCTTCCTATGGCGCGGGACTTGGCACAGTTGGGTATTCGTGTCGTTTCAATTGCGCCGGGCCTGTTCCTAACACCGCTATTAGAAAGTTTACCACAAGAGGTTCAGGACAGTTTAGGCGCACAGGTGCCATTCCCGTCACGTTTGGGCGCGCCTGCAGAATACGCGAAAATGGTGCGTCACATCATTGAGAACGATATGTTAAATGGCGAAACGATCCGTCTGGATGGTGCCATTCGTATGGCACCACGCTGAATCTAAGTTCCGCGGATCATGCGGAAGAAGGCTGAGGCCAGCCAACCTGACAAAATTGCAATTGCCAATGACAGCAGTCCATAAGCCAAGGGCTGTTGTCGTGACAGGTTATAGAGAAACCTTTCCAGTCCGACTTTTTTCACATCGATCGTTGTTTCAAATTCGCTGACGACCTGTCCGTTACGGGTCAGGAAGATACGTGTGAAATAGTCACCTTCGGTCAAATTTGCAGGCATATCAACCGAAGTTCTGAATAGGGTGTCCTGATCAACCAGTACCGAGTTTTCAGACCGCTTATAAAGTTCTTGGGACTTTCGAATACGGATAATTGCGTCACTAAACGCGGGCGCATCGGTAATTGTCATAGGCGCCCCAACTGAACGAATTGCACGCTCAATCGAAATTTGGTGACGCAAATCTTCGGTATCTTTTAGAATGCGGTCCAATGGTGCGCTGGTTGCAATCGCGTAAAAGCTTGGCGCGGCGTCGACCTCGACTGTATCAGTGTTGACCCAAATTCCAAATCTGCGCTCTTTGCGATGAACAGCGACGGGTTCCGATGGGCCAGCGATCGTTACGATGACACCTAATTCACCCTCTGGTATCGCGCTTTCGCGTTTTATGGCACCAAAGACTAGGATGTTTGATCCATCAAATGTCGCCGTAATCGCCACTTCATCTTGGCTCATGCCTAAAACGATTTCTTCGCCGGATGCGAACACGGGTAATAAACACAGGATCAGGGCCAGATAACGCATCAGTGGCCTCCTGCTGCGCCAAGTGAATATATTTCACTGGGTTCGATCAATAGGTCCAACGCCAGTTTAAAGCACACTGCCAAAACCATCATTGCTAACAAAATGCGAAGTTGTTCACCGCGAAGGCGCGTTCCGATTTGTGTTCCGATTTGTGCGCCAATGACACCACCCACTAACAACAAAACCGCCAGTGCCATATCAACGGTGTAGTTTGTCGTCGCATGCAGTAGCGTTGTAAAACCTGTGACGAAAATAATTTGAAACAGCGATGTTCCCACAACCACCTTGGTGGGCATGCCCAGCAAATAAATCATTGCAGGTACCATGATGAAACCACCACCTACACCCATGATTGCTGACAAAATTCCAACGAATAGTCCGACAACCAATGGCGGCAGAACGGAGATATAAAGCCCAGAGGTGCGGAAACGTGTTTTAAACGGCAAGGCCTGCATCCAACCACGTTGGCGTCGTTTTGTGGTGACTGTCGCGTTCTTGCGTGATTTGCGTAGTGCATTCAGGCTCTCAACGAACATAAGAGAACCAATCACCCCAAGGAAAACCACGTAGCACAGCTTGACCAACAGGTCGACTTGTCCCTGCGCTTTAAGGTAATTGAAAATCACAACCCCGATGGCTGCCCCCGTCAAACCGCCGATCAACAACACCGTTCCCATTTTAAAATCAACGGTTTTGCGCCTGAAATGCGCAAGCACTCCTGAGAAGGAGGATGCAACGATTTGGTTGGCCTCGGTTGCCACCGCAACGGCGGGTGGCCTGGAAATATCCAAGCTGTATTTTAAAAGGAGATAATTCTATTGGCGAATTTTACTCTGTAGCAATAACAAACAATTTTCAACAAGCGGATACAGGTACAAAAACGAC
>CAXABH010000172.1:0-4786 GCA_963966925.1 uncultured Rhodobacterales bacterium | reverse complement strand
GCACGTTCGCTGCGTAATGCGGGATAGCTGGGCTAGCTTTGGGTGACTTTTTCCTCGTCCGCTGTTTAATCTGCCCCCCCAAGCGTTGGCGCAGGTGTTTTGGCAAAAAATCCTTCTGTTAAATCATGAACTGTTTCAAAACGCGTTTTCAAAATTGCCTTTAACTCGGCCGCTGTCGTATTCATGATTGCCGCCAAACGATCAAAACTGGCATCAGTAGATGGCACATCATGCGTTTGAGCATCGTTCACCATCTGAAGTCGATGTTCCAGATTTCGGTGATCGCGGTAGTGGTGATATAGACCATCGGCCAAATCGGGGGTGATCCATCCCTTTTTTGCCAGCTGTGCTAGCCCCTCTTTCGTGCCACGTACCCGCAGATCGGGATCACGGCCCCCTGCAATCAATTGTTGGGTCTGTGTGAAAAATTCAATCTCACGAATGCCCCCCAATCCCAATTTTACATTATGACCAGAAATATTGATGATACGGCTTTGCCCAATTTTTTCGCGATATCCCAAACGCATTGCATGGGCGTCCTGGATTGCAGCGAAATCCAAATGTTTCCGCCAAACAAACGGACGCATTGATTTCAAAAACGCCTCCCCTGCGGCCTGATCCCCCGCGCATACGCGTGCCTTGATATAAGCGGCACGTTCCCATGTGCGCCCAAGGCTTTCATAGTACCGTTCTGCTGCTTCGACCCCCATACAAACGGGTGTGACAGCAGGATCAGGGCGCAATCGTAAATCCGTGCGAAACACATATCCATCGCTGGTAATATCATTTAACAGAGCTGTCGCATTGCGCGTCGCTTTGATCAACGCGGCGCGCGCTTCGAAAAAATCATCGACGGGAAAGCGTGCTTCATCAAAGAGGCAAATCAAATCAATGTCAGAGGAATAATTCAATTCGCCCGCGCCCATTTTCCCCATGGCCAACACGAATAATCCTGTGTCATTTGGATGGGCATCACGCGCCAATCCCGGCAATTTAGCGCGCGCAATTTGCTGTGAAATCGCATAGTTAAACGCACACTGCACCGCGCGATCTGCAAAATTGGTAAGGGTGGCACAAACCTCCTCAACCTGCCAGACACCTGCAAAATCACACAATGCAGTCCATAACGCCACACGGCGTTTCGCCCTGCGCAGGGCTGCGCCAATATCATCCGAGTCTTCGATTTCAATTGGGGCGGTGATGTTGCCCGCATTCAGCCACATGCGCAACCATGTCTCCTCTTTGCGCAGAAGATCGGTCAAATACGGACTAATGCTGGCCACCGCTCCTAGAAAGGCCTGCAGTTTTGGATCCACATCCCTAAACTGCTGGCTCACATCTTCATATACGTCCCGATCATAAACATCTGGGCACTTGGTGATCGCAGTTGCAAAATGCATGTGGGTCTTTCAATCTTAGTTTTACGTCAATGACTCTAGCATGGGCAAAACTCTAAGACGTGTCAAAGACGCATTGGCCGAATTGGGGGAGAGTATACATTTTGCCAAACCATTTGCACAACAACCGCACAAATGGCGGTCCATCGCCCTTGGACACAAAACCGTTTGTCCCATGTCTTTTGATAAAACACTGCTTTCATTTACTTTAATTGAACGGCCCGTGGATTCTGAAACAAATAATTTCGCATAAATTAGTGGATAAAAGTGTCAACTATTCACACATCACAAATTGATTTATATCAATATTTTAATAAATGTAAAAATGTTTAACATTTTCCCTTGTCTGGCGAGTGAACCACACCCATTTGCTGTAATGTGAAAGAGCTTCACATTCACTCTAACGGAGACAAAAATGACTTCTACTGCTGACTATACTGCAGAGTATTCCAAACCATCCTGGTTTGAACGCTCAGAGACATGGCTTGACCGCAAAGGTAAGGGCGCATGGATCGCCGCCATGGTCTTGGGTTTTATTTTCTTTTGGCCAATCGGCCTTGCCATTTTGGCATACATGATTTGGAGTAAAAAAATGTTTGGTAAATCACGATGTTGTTCACATTCAGCACAGTTTAAGGCAATGCGCCCTACCGGAAACCAGGCATTTGATGCATATAAGCATGACACATTAACCCGCTTAGCAAACGAGCAAGAAGATTTTATTGCCTTTCTTGAGCGTCTGCGCCAAGCCAAAGACCGTGCAGAATTCGATGATTTTTTGAAAGAGCGCGACAGCAAAGCCAAAGCTGACGAAAAAGAAGAGGCATAACCCAATCGTGGCCCCACCCAGGGGCCACATCATTTCATTTTAGGTATATGGACATGCGTATCCCCTATCCACACTCACACCCCGAATTTTATGAAAGCGTCACAACGAAACGATTTTTCGCATGGCTAATTGATAGCATCATCGTACTGGGCATTTTGATCATCACATCGCCTTTTACGTTTTTTGTGTCCCTGTTTTTATTTCCATTTTTCTATGCGGCGATCGATTTCGTTTATAGAACGGCCACATTAACCATGGGATCTGCCACATTTGGTATGCGCCTTATGGCGGTTGAATTGCGCCACGAAAGTGGTCATCGGCTGGATTTCGTAACCTCACTTTTTCATACGATTGGCCTGTATGTTTCCTACGCATTTGTTTTGGTACAAATAGCATCAATTGGTATGATGGTTACGCGCGATGATCGTAAAGGCCTAACCGACTTGGTTGTCGGAACAGTGATGGTAAATCGCACTCACATCTTATATTAACGTTGCGATTTCATCAGAACTGGCGCATTGCCAACTGATCCAAGTCTTGCTAGGCTTTTGGCATGCGCCATACGTTGCCCATAGCACCGCAGTTTTATGTGACTGCCCCACAACCTTGCCCGTATCTAGAGGGTCGGCAAGAACGCAAGTTGTTCACTGCATTGCATGGTGATCGCGCACAAGATTTGAACGACACCCTCTCGAAACAGGGATTTAGACGGTCACAAAACGTGTTATATCGTCCGTCCTGCGTGGAATGTGCGGCCTGTATGTCCGCACGCATTGATGTTTCAAAATTCGAAATAACCAAATCCCAAAAGCGCGTCGCCAAGAAAAATGCAGATTTGAACCGTCGTACAAATTCACCTTGGGCGACCGAAGAACAATATGATTTATTCAGAACATATTTGGAAAATCGTCATGCAGATGGCGGTATGGCAGATATGGATGTTTTCGAATTTGCCGCGATGATCGAAGAAACGCCCATCCGCACGCGCGTAATGGAATATGAGCAGCACCACGACCTTAAGGCTGTTTGTTTGACAGATATGTTAAACGATGGGTTGTCCATGGTGTATTCATTTTTTGACCCTGATTTATCAGATCGCTCGATGGGTACATATTTAATTTTGGACCACATCAAAATGGCACAAGAATTGGGTTTACCCTATGTTTACCTAGGGTATTGGGTCCCAGGTAGCCCAAAGATGGGGTATAAAGCACGGTTTTCAGGATTAGAAATTTATCGGGATAAGGCGTGGACACCATTGTCCAAATGCGAAAATATTTCTTCTAACTTACATCCGCTTAACACCGCCCCAATTGCGGAACAGGTGGCAAATTTGTCGCTGCCGGGCAGCAATCCTTTGGGTGAATAAGCGGTCTTTGTTCCTCTAGACGTCACGAACATAATACCCTATATGTTTTGTCAGGAAATAGGACGAAACGCACAATGACACACCCAAGTCCGCCTTTAGAAGGCACACCGTTGATAGAACCGTCATCCACCGATCACCCGTTGTATGATGCGGTAGTTGAGGCATGTCGCACGGTGTATGATCCCGAAATTCCAGTCAATATCTATGATTTAGGATTGGTGTATACGATTGATATCAATCCAGAAAATGATGTGCGCCTTATCATGACGTTAACGGCTCCTGGTTGCCCAGTGGCCGGTGAAATGCCTGGCTGGTTGAATGACGCGATTGAACCTGTTGCAGGTGTAAAATCGGTCGAAGTAGAATTAACTTGGGATCCGCCCTGGGGCATGGATATGATGTCTGATGAAGCCCGCTTAGAGCTAGGATTTATGTAATGTTTGGCATACCCGGAAATCCCCCCGTCACCCTCACTCCATCAGCGGTTGGACAAATCCAGAAGCTAATGGCCAGAGAGGGCCACTGGGGCCTTAAATTAGGTGTCAAAAAGGGTGGATGTGCAGGTATGGAATACACCCTAGACTACGTAAATGGCCCCGATGCACATGACGAAGTCATTGGCCAGTTCCACGGTGTGATCAGACCGCATACACCAATAGGTTCCTTAACCACGCGGTGCGCACCCAAGTCTTCTGAAAAAGCAAAATTACGGAGAATTTTTGCCGCTTCAGTGATGTGCGCGAGACCCGCATAGGCTTGGGCGGTGGAGGCCAAAGAGATCGGAGCTCCCATCTCCTCACGAATCGCCTCAGCGATGTCGCCGATCCGCGCCATATAAATCTCGGCAATTTTATCAAGGAGCGCTGCGCGCTCTTCAACCGAGGTCTGACTGAAGGTTTCAAACGCGGCCTTTGCGGCTGCAACCGCCGTGTCGACATCAGAATCATTTCCAATGGCGATCGTTGCGCACTGCTCTAGTGTCGCCGGATTTTCGACCGCCAGCGTGTTGTTGGCAGTAGGCTCGACCCATGAGCCGTTGATATAGAACTTTGTGTAGTCACGCATTGTTTTTCTCCAGTCTTACGACGTTTTTGACGTTATCAATAATGTATTCAACTTTACTTTAGAACTCGGCTCGGATGCATCCCATCGACATAACCCATAAATGGTGTATGAATCGAATACCCCAAA
>CAXABH010000171.1:0-4822 GCA_963966925.1 uncultured Rhodobacterales bacterium | reverse complement strand
CATGGGCCCGGAGAAGTGCACCACGGGGCGGCTGGCGAAGCGCAGCGGCTCGCCCGGGGCGCGGCAGAAGAACCTCGACAGCTGCGCAAGGGTCAGCGGCCGCTTGTCTCTGCGCCCCTGGGGAGCAGCCGCGGCCGGAGCTTTGCGAACCGCCAGGTGAGGAAAACATCGGAAGAGCCCAAATAGCCTGACAGCCGTTTTGATGCCCAATGAACAGGGTGGGGATGCCCTGCGCAAAGAAATATTAGAGGGATTTGACATGTCGCTTGGGACAGGTCTGAACAAAGTGGCTGATAAAATTTTTCGTATTGGTCATTTGGGGGATTTCAACGATTTAATGTTGATGGGAACGCTAAGTGGGGTGGAAATGGGAATGATACGGGCAGGTGTGCCACATCAGTCAGGCGGTGCGCAAAGTGCGTTAAAGTATCTTGCTCAGCATCGTTAGTGATTTAATGTTCACTGAAATTGCTGTGATCTTTGCGGCCTATCTGTTTGCAGCCACCGCAAAGGGGATCACAGGTTTAGGGTTTTCAACGACATGCTTACCTTTGTTGGTGCTAGCGATCGGGCTAAAGGATGCAATTTCATTGGTCTTGATCCCGTCAATTTGTTCAAACTTGGTGGTGATGCGCCAAGTGGGTCACTTCAGGACTGTTGTACTGCGATTTTGGGCAATGCTTCTGGTAACCATCCCGGGTCTGATACTGGGGTTGCGGTGCCTGTCAGGAATTGATGGCAGCAGCGCTAAAATCGTTTTTGGTCTGGTGCTTTTGATATGGTGTGGTTTTTCGTTTTAACCCCAAATCTAAGGCTACCAATCCACCTTGAAGGGGTTATTGCGCCAATCTCAGGCATCTGTACGGGTTTTTTAAATGGGCTTACAGGATCCCAAGTTATGCCAGTGGTCCCCTTTTTGATGTCGCTGAATCTGGATCGGAATACGTTTATTCAGGCCGCAAATTGTTCTTTTACCATGTCTAGCCTAATTATGATGGTTGGATTAGGGCATTTGGGGTTGTTTACGGCGGCTGATATCGTGATTTCAAGCCTGGGTGTTGTGTGCGTGTTTATCGGCGTGAAACTGGGCAGTTCAATACGCGAACGTTTGTCAGAAATAACATTTAAAAACGTTATTTTGGCAATGTTAACAATGATGAGCATAAGTTTGTTAATGTCATCATTTGCCGCGCCCAGCTAAGATTACATATTGGCGCGACAGATTTTTTGTGGATCATGCGCTTACGAATGTGGCATTCATTTTCGTTGATGCCGCTGTTTCTGCTGCATCAATATTTTCGTTTAAGTCTGCCAAAAATGCACTCTTTAGTTCATCCATGTCGGAAGAGTGCGCATAATTCATATGCTGTAGGGCGTTATTTGCACCGATTGCGGCACGAACAACAGCAAGTATTTGGGAAAGTGTTTTGAACATTACGCAATCCTAATTTAAATGTGGATTGCGTGAGTTTTGTTAAAATTTTCGGCCGAGCGCTCGCCTGATGCGACCATCCAGTCAACGAATGCGTTCCATAATTTAGTCATCATGTCATTCCTTCTGCTTACATGCACTACGTAACCAGAATAAGGGTGAATGACATCTATAGAATCGGAATTGCCGCTATGCAGTCACGTCATGTCTGCGGTAGGTGACGCTCTGATTTTTGACGATCCTATCAGTGTTCTAGCATGACGACCATTTTGTTTGTACGGTTATTTTTGACATATGTGCGTCCAACGTCAGTTAAATAAGCGTCGATGTTTAATAAGCCAGCCTCTTGGCCGATCTTAATAGCCACATCTAAATCGTTGATGGCGTGACGCAGGGCAATGTCCTCTAACAACCACTCACGCGCCCAAAAATCTGTCATGGATCCCATAGGGTCCTCCGTTCTTTGGCGTCGTTCATGAATGTGTACGCGCTAGGCGCAACAGTGGATCAATAAATCAGGACACTGCCGCTGACATCATCAAGTCGTGCTCTAAACCCTGTGTAAGTATGGTGGTATTTGTTCGTCCGACACAAATCCTATTAATCCAAACTGTTGCTGTCGGGGGCTAGAACCACCCAAGCACGACGCGCATGAACAAAAGGCTAGGTAAAAACATAAAAAATGTGATGCAAAAACGTTCTGCTAATTTACCCCATCCATCAAAGGGATCTTCAAATTTTTTCGACATATGTGTTCTCCTCCACTCGCTCAATGGTAGAACGGAGTTCACTACTTTCAATACATGATGCGATTTAAACAGAAAATCGATTTGCGCGTTAAACACAGTGTACTTGTCAACCACGACACTGGTGCTACCATTTAGGGCGTTGGCATTCCTGGACGGAAGATATGATTGAATATGGACATAACGGCCTGTTGGTATTTTTGTCCTTGCTTGTTGCGATGGTTGCGGGGTTCACGGGATTAAGCCTGACCAAGGATCTGTCGTCTAAATCCTTTTCACAACGAAAGGTTGCTGTTGCCTTGGCGTCTTTTGCGCTTGGTGGTGGGATATGGTCGATGCATTTTGTTGCGATGCTGGGACTGCAAATGCCCATGCTGTTTTATTATGATGCGGCAATCACATTGGTCTCTGCATTGATTGCTATTCTTCTTGTGGCGGTGGCGTTAGGGTTGCTGCATTTTGCAAATCGAACACCAGTAACGATTGTTGTGGCAGGTGCGATAACCGGGGTCGGCATTCTAGCTATGCATTATGTCGGAATGGCAGGATTGCAACTGTGCCGTGCCGTTTATACCACTCCAGGCTTATTCATTGCGGGTGTGGCTGCGATGTTGATGTGCATTATGGCGTTTCGGGTCGCTTACACACATCGAAATGACAAAAACATCGTGATAGGCACAATCTGTTTTGGTGGCGCGGTGTTTTCCGTTCACTTTTTTGCTATGTGGGGAACCAACTTTGTCGCAGTTGAGCAAATCACTGAATTTGGACCCACGATCAGCAATGAGATCATGGCGATTGGCGTCATTTTAACCAGTTTTGTGATTTTAGGCGCATTTCTATGGGTCAGTGCAACGTTTTTAACACCCAAACTTCCTGTTGAGGATGGTGGGGATACGACATCTTTGGTAGATCGCGTTGCACTGCCCTGCGAACGCGATGGGAAACGCGTCTTTATACTGGCACAGGATGTGGCGTTCCTGCGTGCAGATGCACATTACACACAAGTCTATACACAGGATGGGCGGCTGTTTTGTGCGTGGCCCATTACACTGGCTGCTGCCCGATTGATGTCAGCGGGTTTTATTCAGGTTCATCGCAGCTATTTGGTGAACCCCGCCAAGATTGCCCAGTTCGAGCGAGGAAAAGACAAAGGCAGCATCATGTTTGCCGAAGATATTTTTCCGCCCGTTCCTGTTAGCAGATCCAAAGTGAAAGAAGTCCAAGAATTACTTGCAGCGCAGGTCGGCGCACTTCGTGCGAATTGACGCGCATTTCGTGAAAAATCCCTGTTGTTGATGCATTCCAGCGTGTGCGCGGAAAACTACAATGTCTCACTCTTCCCAAAACAACACATGTGCTCGAAGGGGGGAAGACCAGTGATTCCAGCATCGTTTGAATACTACAGACCCAAAGATATGGCGGGTGTCCTGACCATATTGCAACAACACGGGGATGACGCGCGCGTGATGGCGGGTGGGCACAGCCTGATCCCCATGATGAAATTGCGGATGGCGGATGTCCCTCATTTGATCGATTTACAAGACGTGGATGGATTATCGGAAATTCACGTGGGCGATACGATTACGATTGGCGCGATGGTGACGCAATCGGACATTATCGCAGATGACGCCCTAAGCGATGCCGCACCAATCCTACGTGAGGCCTCGTTGCAAATTGCAGATCCGCAGGTGCGTTACATGGGCACCGTTGGTGGAAATGTGGCCAATGGTGATCCGGGGAATGATATGCCTGGGCTGATGCAGTGCCTTGATGCCACATTCACAGTTGTGGGTCCAAATGGGGAACGCACAATTTCAGCGCGCGAATTTTATGAAGCCGCCTACATGACGGGGCGCGAAGATGATGAGGTCATGACATCGGTTTCATTCGCGAAACCAACAGGTGGTCATGCCTATGAAAAACAAAAACGTAAAATCGGCGATTACGCGACCGCAGCAGCGGCTGTGCAAATCGTCAAGGATGGTGAAACCTGTACCAGCGCATCAATTGCAATGACGAACCTAAGCGATACGCCGGTCTATTCATCTGCAGCAGGGGATGCATTGGTGGGCACATCCGTTGATGGTGATGCGATTAAGGCAGCCGTCAGTGCGATGTTAAATGATATCGATCCAGTAGAAGACAACCGCGGCCCAGTGGCATTCAAACGTCATGTTGCTGGCGTAATTTTGGCCCGCGCGATTGAGCGCGCTTGGTCACGCGCGTGAGGAGGGGACTATGATACAGAAAAACCAATATAAATTACACGTGAATGGTCAAAACGTCGAAGTGACGGCTGAACCGCGTGAATTGCTGATCTACACCCTGCGTGAGCAGCTGAACATCACAGGTCCACACATCGGATGTGAAACATCACATTGCGGTGCTTGTACGGTTACAATCGATGGTAAATCGGTCAAGGCCTGCACAATGTTTGTGGCGCAAGCCGAAGGAAAAGAGATTACAACGATCGAAGGCCTGGGTAGTCCCGATGCACTGCACCCATTACAAGAGGCGTTTAAAGAGCATCACGGCCTACAATGTGGGTATTGTACACCCGGCATGATCACACGCGCCTCTAAGCTGCTTGAGGAAATTCCAAATCCGACTGAAGAAGAAATTCGCTTTGGAATGGCCGGAA
>CAXABH010000170.1:0-4847 GCA_963966925.1 uncultured Rhodobacterales bacterium | reverse complement strand
GCAAAGGGATCAATACAGTTGATCTTCTGTACGAAAGTGGCGCTGTGTTACTGCTAGCAATCTCGGCGTTAGTCATTCGCTGGAACTTAATAAATCTGGTACACAAAAAAAACAGTGATGATACGTAGTTGGCAAAGACAACCCCTGTGACTGTCAGCACACACTTTAATTGTGCTTCTGCGCATCGGTTCGTAACTGATCTTAACTTAATCATCACCTTGATTTTATTGCCTGCATTTTAAGCAGCTAAATTGCTTTCGATAAGTATACCTATGTATTCGTTGACTATGGTAGTGGTACCCACATCTCATATGACATGAAACAGAAAATCTGCTATAGCTGCGAAGCCGTATGTAACTCATTGAGCGAAGACTGCCCCAGTTGTGGATCATCACTAAGTCCCAAAACTGTAGGCACATTTAACCCTTTGCCATTCATCGCTGCCGTCTGCGCAGCATTCCTAATGATTGGCGTTATGATCGGGACGGCTGCGTAAGCTTAAACTCACGCTAAAAAAATTTTGATTGATCCAGGGTCGTTTGCTATGCCCTCATCTACGGCCCAATAAAATTTGTTACGCGAACTAGTTTTTTGTTACGGTCCGTCGACGATAAATTGCAGCTTAATTGTTCAGATAAAAATCCTTAACTTCAAAGAATGACTAAAACTAGAAGCACTCAAACACTCTGCTATACAGGCCGCATGACGAAAAGATCAAATGAGACTGTTTCGTTCTGGCGCTGACCGTCCTATTTCGCTCGATGCCATCCACACAGGAAACGTACTTTGTAAAGTTTGAGCACCATCAAGTATGATTTTGTTACGAGAGATCTCAACTTGATATGAGGTGTAATTCATAAAGCACGCTGCCAAGGTGGTCTTTTTCGATATAACAATGAGGTCAGGATCACGGCCCAAGCTATTATCAGCAAGTTCTGGCCTCCGCCGATTTTCTATATGATACCAATAATCTTTCGAAGTCGCTCGACTATCTTCTTCCATACAGAATTGTATGGTCAAATCGCTCATAGGCAGCGCTGATGTATGGAGCTTACGTCCCAAGACCCAAAGAAGCATGCCGCTATCGGCAGCATGAACACTCGCTTCTTGATCCAACCAATCGCGACCCCACTCACCTAGAGTTAACAAGACATGTTTTAGTTTTATACCTGCGTCAGTTGGTTCGTAGCAACTCAACTTGGAATGATGATCACATCGTTTTTCCAAAATGCCGTGTTCTACCAAAAATTTAAGGCGGGCAGAAACCAATGTAGGCGATACGTTAGGTATCAAACGCCGAATGTCGTTGAAGTTAGACACTCCATACAAACAAGTAGCTCGGAGAATTTGGATGTTCCATTTGGGCTGCAGAACCTTAGCTGCAGCAGCAATCGGGCAGTAAGTATCTTTTAGCATAAGCACTCCTTGCGTCTAGAAGCGTGACTACACGTTAGCATAGAATTCGATTCGTACCAAATTGCGACCATTCGCAATATCTCACCACTGTGTCGTGTGTAGAATTCCTACGTTTAAAACAGCAAATACGCTGTTCATCTTGCACTACAAGACGACCACTAATCTTTGACACAAGTTTGTGAATGCTTCAGGGTTAGGGATTTTGACAGCTTTTTCTAAACATAGCTAGCCGCTCCTGAGGTACAATATTCGCATCAATGGGGGAGAAGATTCTGGGCTGCACTCATACTTCATTTGGTTTATTTGTGTAATTATTTATGTAATTGAGCTTCAATATTCGCAATTTCATAAAGCTGAAATATTATTTTTACAAAATAAATACAATAAGTTAAATGTTGGCGATCCCAGAAGGACTCGAACCCTCAACCTACTGATTAGAAGTCAGTTGCTCTATCCAGTTGAGCTATGGGACCGCTTGCGTAGTTCCTAACGGGAAACGAAGAAGAATTCAAAACGAAATTCTCTTGCTTGAAATATTAGTTTGAAACCGCTTTCAAATATAGGGCAATAGCCATGCGATCTGTATCGGATAGACGAGACGTATTTTCAATAACTTCGGCCATAAGGCCCCCTGCAACATCATAGTCAGGCGTGAAACCAGAATTCAAATACTCAGCAATATCCGAAGCACTCCAATCAAAAGCGCTGCCTGCGATTGCAGGGATGCGTCCTTTACCACTTGGATGCATCGCCCCCATCAAGATGTCAGTGTTCACGCGTGCCCCAAATACATTGCGCGCTGTATGGCATTCGCCACAATGACCCAAGGTATTCACTAAATATTCGCCGCGCGCCAATTCGTCACCCAGTCCTTGGTAATCACGCGCAGGCTTAAACACCATTTTCCAGATACCTAAGGGGCGACGCCATTGTGCATAAATCGGCAGGTCGTGCCTTTGTGATTTTTGCTCTGATAATGGCAAGGTTTGCCAATACGACCACAAATCCACAACGTCCTGATCACTCATCCCTTGATAAGACGTATACGGAAATGCCGGATAATAATGCCGGCCATCAGGGGACACACCCTCTCTGACGGCGCGAACGAAGTCTGCCTGCGACCAGGCCCCAATGCCGAAATCAACGTGCATCGACACGTTCGGGGCAACAAATGTTCCAAAAGGGGATGGAAATTTTTGCCCACCCGATAGCACATATTTCATATCTTCTTTGGCATCTGGTGCGGCATGACAACCACCGCACCCCGCCGCAAAATAAATATATTCTCCACTTTGCACATCAGGGGTAAGCGTGATGTCCACAGCCTCCATTTCCGGTGCGCTCGCATAATAAAAACCGCCCAGCGCCACACAAACAAAAAATCCTAAAAATCGTATCATAACAATCACTCTTATCTTGACGAGTCAGATAGACTTCGAATTCGATAGAACAACGTTATGGGAGCACAAGCAGATGAGCAACATTCGCGATATCCACGAAATTGAAGATATGGAGATCATATTATCGGATGGTTGCCGACTTTCGGCGCGCGTATGGATGCCAGTCGACGCAAACGCACATCCTGTCCCTGCAATCCTAGAATATCTTCCGTACCGCAAACGCGATGGCACATGCGCGCGTGATGCACTAACGCATCCGTATTTTGCCAAACGTGGCTATGCCTGCATACGGGTTGATATGCGTGGAAACGGCGATAGTCAGGGCCTGATGGAGGATGAATATACCGAGCAAGAGCTGAATGATGGCGTAGAGATCATCAATTGGCTAGCAAACCAAAATTGGTGCAGTGGCAGTGTTGGAATGATGGGGATCAGTTGGGGTGGCTTTAACTCTCTTCAACTTGCCGCACTTAACCCAGCCCCGTTAAAAGCGATCATTACACTTTGTTCGACAGTTGATCGATATGCGGATGATATACACTACAAAGGCGGCTGCCTGCTGAATGAAAACTTGGGATGGGGGTCAACAATGTGGGCCTATTCCTCGCGTCCGCCTGATCCCGCATTGGTTGGGGAAAACTGGCGTGATATGTGGCTTGAACGGCTGCATGGGGAACCTTTCTTGCCTGCCACTTGGCTTAAACATCAACAGCGCGACGCGTATTGGCAACATGGCTCTGTTTGCGAAAATTATGATGGCATTACGGCCGCAACGCTGGCGATTGGGGGCTGGGGTGATTCATATAAAAATGCGGTTCCACAGCTGGTTGAAAATCTGTCAGCACCCGTCAAAGGTATTGTTGGACCATGGGTGCACAAATATCCGCATTTTGCAGTTCCAGAACCCCGGATCGGATTTTTGCAAGAGGCACTAAGATGGTGGGATAAATGGCTGAAAGGTTTAGAAACAGGCGTTGAAAATGATCCTGCCTATTCCGTTTATCTGATGGACGGTGTGCGTCCCCAAACATGGTATGAACACAGACCCGGAAGATGGATTAATGAAGAAAGCTGGCCGAATGGTCCGACCCTAAAATCAATGTACTTGGGTCAGGGCAACACACTGAATACGGATTCCACGCGGATCAACGACATTTTATCCTCACCACAAACTTGTGGCATGTCCTCGGGCGAATATTGTGCGATTTGGCTGGGTCCAGAAATGCCAGGCGATCAGCGCGGGGATGATGCGCTATCGCTTTGCTATGATAGTGCGCCTTTATCAGAAGAGTGTGATATTGTAGGCGCTGTCAAAGTGAACCTGCGCCTTTCGTCTGACACGTCTGATGGACAAATTGCCGTGCGTCTGAACCACATCCACCCTGATGGCGCATCGACACGCATCACATACGGTGTTTTAAACCTAGCGCAGCGTAACGATCACGCCCTAGCCGATGCTCTGCCCATTGGTCACGACATAGAAGTGAATTTTGATCTAGATCACATTGCGTATCGTGTCCCCAAAGGGCACAAGTTGCGTATCGCAATATCAAATGCATACTGGCCACTGCTCTGGCCGATGCCCGAAAATTCGACACTTGTGATTACACAAGGGGAAATACAACTGCCCATATCGCCCCACGGCACAGATGACGAACGCCATTTCCCGCCGCCCGACGCCGAAGAGCCATGGGACATCAAACAGATCAGAGCATCGGATAACCAGCGTCACATTACGACAGATATGAAAAGTGGGGTCACCACACTTGAAATCATTGATGACTTTGGCGCGGTCGAGGATCAACAGCATGGCATGGTATCAGGCAGTGTCGCGCGTGAGTGGTGGAGCATTCACCCCAATGACCCGTTAAGCGCACGCGGCAAAACACATTGGACAGAAGAACGCAGTCGCGGCAATTGGGTCACACGGACCGAAGCCTTTGCCGAAATGACCTGTGATAGCAAAAATTTCTATCTCACGGCGCAAATGGAATCCCATGAAAATAATACTTTGATTTGCCTACAGTATTT